>CALRVY020000028.1:0-23104 GCA_943371725.1 Pseudanabaena sp. UWO311
CAAATTCAACGTATCGAAAGGTAAAATCTTTGTCGTTATAATTTAAAACGGGAGTTTGATATCCTGCGTTATAAACCGGACGAGAGGATTGTACTTGTAAAGTTGCTACAAACTGATCATTATTATACGAAGAAACCATAATAAACATACTGCATTCAATACGTTCCTTCCGTTTGAACTCTAAATCCGACCATTTTGTGTTGTTGACTAGTTCGGAGATTGCTTTTTCTAGTGTTTTGAAAATCTGCTGATTGGTTTTCGTAATTTGATTGGAATTAACTTGAACTACGCAGTTGAGTTCCTGCGCGAACGAGCTTATTGAAAAAAGCAGCAAGAAAGCAAACTGTATTTTACGCATAATTCTTCTTTAAGATTTTTTGAAAGATATCTTTGGCTACATTTTCTTTGCTCATTAGAGGTAAATCGATAGCCGCTTTATCTGCATCAATTAGAGTTACTTTATTTGTTGGTACTCCAAAACCAGCTCCCGCATCTTTCAACGAATTTAAAACAATCAAATCTAAATTTTTTCGATCGATTTTTTGGCAAGCATTTTCAAACTCATTTTCTGTTTCCAATGCGAATCCAACCAAAAACTGATTTTTCTTTTTAAAACCTAAATCCGCCAAGATATCGACGGTTTTTTCGAGTTCTAAATGTAAACTCGAATCTTTCTTTTTTATTTTCTCAGTAGCAATATTTTTCGGACGATAATCGGCTACCGCTGCTGCCGCAATGGCAATATCTACTTGAGAATACACGTCTAAGCACGCTTTATGCATTTGCGATGCCGTTTGTACTCGTACGATGCGAATGTTCGGATTCTTCGGTTTTAAATAACTTGGACCACTTACTAAGTGTACTTCAGCGCCAAGACTTGCTGCTTCTTCTGCCAAATCGTAGCCCATTTTTCCGGTAGAATGATTTCCTACAAAACGAACGGGATCGATAGGCTCGTATGTTGGACCAGCTGTAATCAGCACTTTTTTTCCGTAAAGTGGTAAATTTTGAAGCAGATGCATTTCAATAAAAGACACGATGTTTTCGGGTTCCGCCATCCGACCTTCGCCGCTCAAGCCACTGGCAAGTTCGCCTGACTCAGCAGGAATCATAATGTTTCCGAAGCTTTGCAACCGTGTAAAATTAGCCTTGGTAGTTTCGTGTTTATACATGTCGAGATCCATTGCCGGAGCAAAATAAACCGGACATTTAGCAGATAAATAGGTTGCTAGAACTAAATTATCGCAAACACCATGCGCCATTTTAGACAACGTATTAGCGGTTGCTGGTGCAACAAGCATAAAATCAGCCCAAAGTGCTAATTCAACGTGGTTGTTCCATTTAGCTTCCTTCTCGTCGTCGTTATAAAAGTGAGAAAAAACTTCTCGCTTTGAGAGTGTGGAAAGCGTAAGCGGTGTTACAAAGTCTTTTGCAGCATCGGTTAAAATCACTTGAACGTCGGCACCTGCTTTAATAAACAAACGGACGAGTTGCGCCGTTTTGTAAGCCGCAATCCCGCCCGATACTGCTAATAAGATTTTTCGTCCGTTTAGAACTGACATCCGGACTATTTGTTAGCGTCGCGGTGGTAAATTTTATCTTCCATCCATTCCTGAACTGCCAAAGCATGAGGCTTCGGAAGTTTTTCGTAGTATTTCGACACTTCGATTTGCTCTTTGTTTTCGAAAATTTCTTCCAAAGAATCGTTGTAAGTAGCAAATTCCTCTAGCTTTTCTGTCAATTCCTTTTTAATTTCAGCATTGATTTGATTTGCTCTTTTAGAAATAATGGTAATTGCTTCGTAAATATTACCTGTTGGTTGTTCGATAGCCGTTTTGTTATAGGTTACCGTATTTACTGGCGCAGCTGCTTTCTTTAAATCCATAATTATTTTGAAAATGACTTTAGGTCGTTATTAATATCTTCCAACATTTCGTCGGCCTGTTTTTTAAATTTTGTTTCTGGCGCAAATTTAATCAAAGTTGCGTATGCTTGTTGGGCAGCTGTTAATCTTTCCACTTTTTTGCTTTCGATTGAATTGATTGCCAACTGATGCGTAGATGCAAATCGGTAGTACAAAGCTTCTTCCTTGAATGGCGTTCCCGGAAATTCGGCTAAAAAGATATCAAAAGCTACTATTGCTGATTTATGATCGTTAATCTGATTGTATTGCTTTGCAATTTCATAGTTTTTCTTTTCGATCTTGGTTCGCAAACTTTTAACAATCTCGTTAGCTTCTGCTAGGTATTTAGAATCCGGATAATTATCAATAAAATTCTGTAATTTATCGATTGCTTTAAACGTCTCTCCTTGATCCAAGCTATATCGTGGCGATAATTTAGAATAGGAAATGGCTCCTAAATAAGCTACTTCTTCGATTTTTTCAGATCGCGGATAACTGGCTGCGAAATTATCAAACTGGTAGCCAGCACTATAATATTCTTCTATAGCATAAAACGACTTTCCATACATGTAGAAAAGTTTTTCTGCCTGAGGTTTTCCTCGATAACTTGGCGCTATTTGCTCAAATAAACGAAGTGCTTTTTGGTATTTTTTAGCCTCGTACATTTTTTCGCCAACTTGGTACTTCATAGCAACATCCTCATTTTTCAATGCTTTCTGATATTCGCTGCACGAACTCAAGACAATAACAACCAATAATAAGGCAAAAAATCTTTTTATCATTCTAATAACAGGTAACTAAACCACTTAAAAATTAAGTGCACAAAAATAGTGATTTAAATTGATAGAAAACGTATCGATTTCAAGCAAACATTTTGAACTTAAAATCGTCTCAAAAACGGAGTAATCTGTACTTTAGTATGTCGATTTTAAATAGGAACTAATTTTAGCTTTTAACGACTCACTCGCAGCAACTAATGGCAAACGAACACCATTTTCACACAAACCTAATTGCGCTTGCATTTCTTTAATTCCAGCTGGATTTCCTTCTTCAAAAATCAAATCAATAGCTGGTGCAATTTGATAATGCAATGCAAAAGCTTCATCAACCTTACGTTCCAAACCCAATTGAACCATTTTAGTGAAAGCTGCTGGAAGCCCTTCGCCAATCACCGAAATAACGCCTGATCCGCCCGCTAAAACTATAGGAAGTGTAACCATGTCATCGCCAGAAATTACCAAAAAATCCTTCGGAACGGTTCGAATCAATTCCATCGCTTGAACGATATCGCCAGCTGCTTCTTTGATGCCGATTATATTCGAAAAATCGCTTGCTAAACGCGCTACTGTTGAGGGCAACATATTGCTAGCCGTGCGACCCGGAACGTTGTATAAAATAATTGGTAACGGACTCACATCTGCCAACGCAGCAAAATGTTGGTAAATACCTTCTTGCGACGGCTTGTTATAATAAGGACTTACCGACAAAATCGCAGAAAATCCAGAGAAATCGCCCGTTTTTAATTCTTCAATCAAAGCAGCGGTGTTGTTCCCTCCTACTCCCAAAACTAAAGGCAAATTTTTGACATTTGCCGCTTTAACACAATCAATAACCTGCTTTTTTTCAGCAGCAGTTAACGTAGCAGGCTCGCCGGTTGTTCCTAAAACAACTAAATAACTGACTCCATTATCGGAAACGTACTTGACTATTCGCGTAAGTGCTTCAAAATCTACTTCAAGATTGCTTTTGAAAGGTGTAACCAAAGCCACGCCTGTTCCGATAAATTGATTTGTCATGAAAATAAAGTTAACAATTAGTTGATATTGAATTTGGTGCAAAAGTACTTTAATAAACGAAAAGCATCTTACTTTGCACAAAGTTAAAAAACCTTACGAAAACGATGGTAAATCTAGGAAAGTATCCCCTGATTCGATACAGCCTTATCACAACCTTAACGTTGCTATTGGCCGTTGGTTGCCGCTCCAATCGCAGCATAACTGCTATTTCTGGAAGTGAAATTAAATTAGTTGATTCGCTCAAGGCAGAAGAAAAAGTAGCCCAGTTCATACTTCCATACAAAAAAAATCTCGACCAAAAATTAGATACCATTTTGTGCTATAATCAGGAGCAGCTCGATAAATCAACTGGAAAGTGGCAAACAAACATCGGAAACTGGATGGCTCAAAGCTGTTTTGCTATTTGCAACCCGATCTGTGAAAACACCTTCGGAGCGAAAATAGATGTAGCGCTTTTTAATCACGGTGGTATTCGAGCCAGTTTGCCAAAAGGGAACGTAACTTTACGTAACGCCTTTAAAATTATGCCTTTTGAAAATACCGCAGTTGTAGAAACGCTCGATTCAGAACAAATTCTAGCAATCTGCAAACATATCATTGCGGAAGAAAAACCACATCCACTCTACGGACTTACCTTCGCCATTGATGAAAACGGCAACGCTACTGCTATAGAAATTCAAGGAAAACCAATCGAGAAGAATAAAAAATACTTGGTTCTAACTTCCGATTACTTGGCTAATGGCGGCGACAAAATGACGTTCTTTCAAAAATCAGAAAAACGCCTCGATTTGCAAATAAAACTACGCGATGTGATTATTCAATCGTTTAAGAAAAATGATACCGTACGATTTTCTAGCGCAGTTCTAATAACCGATAAAAGACAATAATAATGAATCGTAGAAATTTCATTGTACAATCGGCATCAGCTTCTTCTTTGCTATTGTTGCAACCAACTACCGTTTTTTCGGATGTAAAAAAAGAGCAGAAACTCGTTATTCTACACACAAACGACGTTCACAGCCACATCGATCCGTTTCCAAAAGAAGATGCAAAGTATTCTGGCCAAGGCGGAATTGCACGAAGAGCAGCTGTCATTGAGCAAGTTCGTCGTGAAAACGAGCATGTTTTACTACTCGATAGCGGCGATATTTTCCAAGGAACGCCCTATTTTAACTTCTTTGGCGGCGAACTCGAATTCAAGTTAATGTCGATGCTCGGATACGATGTTGCAACCGTTGGAAATCACGACTTTGATAACGGTATTTCCGGATTTTTGAAGCATCAAGAACACGTGAAATTTTCCTTTGTAAACGCTAATTACCAATTGAGCTCCGACAATTTAAAGGAAGTGCTAAAGCCGTACAAAATTCTAAACAAAGGCGGAATCAAAATTGGGATTTTCGGCGTTGGAATCGACTTAAACGGATTAGTGGAAGCACGCAATTGCGAAGGTATTATGTACCGCGATCCGGTTGGAATTGCCAACGAAATAGCTGCCGAACTCCAGAAAAAGAACTGCGATTTGGTGATTTGCCTATCGCATCTGGGATACTCATACCGCGATGTCAAAGTTTCAGATGTTAAACTCGCTGCGCAGTCGGAAAATATCGACTTAATTCTAGGCGGACACACCCACACGTTTCTCGATAAACCCACGGTAATAGACAATAAAGTTGGAAAGAAAGTACTTGTAAATCAGGTAGGCTGTTACGGTTTGCAACTGGGCCGCCTCGACTACACTTTTACAGAAGGCACTTACGACACTACAAAAACAGTGATTCAGCTTTGATTTTTTATTTGGGCGCGCCGGCAACCGAGTCGTCGCTTCGCAAAAAGAGTGCTAGCCGTCAGGTGTTCCGCTGTATCTTTTTGGCAAACTTTTGGTGGAAATTTCGTAACGCCAAAAAGGATGCCGCTTCACCCCTTCGCGCGGAAAAGTTGCACAAGCTGATGTAACAAAAAAAGGAAAAAAAGGAAAAAAAGGAAAAAATTGAAAAAAGCGAAAATGGAGCACAATGTTTCACAAAGTCTTTCACGATGGGACACAATGTTTTTCCTTCGACAAACTCACGTAACAGCTTTTTAAGCGCACAGAAAACGCCGAAGCTCACAGAATTTTGTGGAATGTTTGGTTGGCGAGGAAAACACAGAACGTGTCAAACCGCCTGAAAAATGGCACCACCCTTCAGCAAGCTCATGTTCCGACGATACGTGGGTTCGGGCGGGAAAAAGATACGTTAAGTGGTGAACGGCACGTTGTCTAGCTTCTAGTGTCTATCCCGATAGCTATCGGGACTAGCATCTCAAAAAACGATACGTTAAGTGGTGAATTCATCGAAGTCTTAATACTCAAAATCTCCAATCTTATTACATCAAAAATATGAGGGAAACCCGTAATCGTATGTCGATTTTTTTAAAAAACTTCGTCACGTAGGGCGGGAGGGATACGTAGGGACATTCCCCATAAGAATTTCCCGGAAATAAATTTTACGGAAAAACCGCACATTTCAAAAAAAATCAAGATTTCGAGATGAAAAGATTTAGGGAGCACAAAGTTTCCCGAAGTTTTTCACGATGGGCACAATGCTTGCCTTCGACACGCTGCCTTAGATAGGTACCGGCCCTTTTTAGCGTGCAGAAAACGCCGAAACTTAAATAATTTTGTGGAACATCTGACTGCGTAAGAAAACACCGAACTTTTCCACTTTGCTAAAAAAATAATTTTTCCCGTACGGACGTCTCGTTTCCGCAATAGCGATTGACGCGGAAACCCCGCAGCGACGAGGAACGAGTTCCGATAGCTATCTGAAGCGAGGAGTTGCAGCAAAAAGCGCGGGCGCCGCTTTCACAAATTGTTTTCAGCGCACGATCGTTGCGGCGCATTGCCCAAAAAATCGAAATTAGAAAACAGTATTATAGCTTGCTACGGGGCTACTTGTTATAAGAGAACGAGACGTCGTAAAAAATCGAAATGCATTAAAAGACTGTAACCGGTTAGCTTTAAAAAATCGGTATCAAGATTTTTCTTACGTAAACTAAAATCATCACTTCAAGTGCTCTAACAAAGGTTTTTATGTCGAACGCACGTTTTTTACTAAATCATTTCTACGAAAGTTTGGCATTTAAAGAACGTACTTCGGCTGCATCACGTAAGATAAAGTACTGAACTAAAAAGTAATACGACAACATTTGCATGCTTATTGTTAACATTTGAATAAAATCCGAGTACACGTAAAAGCTTTTAATAGAATAGAAAATATCGGAAGCAACAAAACACGCTACTGCCAGACCAAAATTTAGGTATTGTAAGCTGCCTTTAGCGATGTAACCTGAAAAAACTAAAACAGCTAATATTGTAAGTATTAAAGCGTAGATAATATAAATGAAATTTTGTCCTTTCGGATTGCTAAACTGCATTTCCAGCACAGAAACGACCAGATAAATTAGTAAGCAAGTTACTAAAACCGATATTTGAATGTCTCTACGTTTAAACGATACAGTTTTTAGATCCGAAACTGCGTAAACAATTAATAATAAATAAACTACAAAAAATGCGTAGGCTGAATACACGAAAAAGTCGACACTATCAACTAAAACAGCCACATCGCCAATGTAACTAAACAGCAGCACAGCTAACGGAATTACTTGAAATTTATGTGGTCGAGAATTATAGTAAAACATGGCTATAGATGGAATTACAGCCGATTTTGCAATTAGTGTTGGATAGCCGTAATCGAGCATAAAAAACAGAACAAAAAAGAAGCTCGAAAGCCAATACAAGATTAAAGTAGGCTGTTTAATTTTCATGGATCATATCTAAAAAGGTTTGTTCATCTATAATCTTCACGCCCAATTGATTTGCTTTTTCCAATTTCGCTGGACCCATATTATCGCCAGCCAAAACAAAGGAGGTTTTTGCCGAAATTGACGACACCATTTTTCCGCCGTGCTTTTCAACTAGAATTTTGAGTTCGTCGCGACTATGCGTGCTGAAAACGCCGGATATTACCACGGCTTGTCCTTCGAGCGTATTACTCAACAACGACAATTCTTCTTGATTGATTTCAAATTGTAATCCAGCCAATCGCAAGCGATCAACCAAATGGCGTTGCTCTTGGTTAGAAAAGAACGAAACCACACTAGTTGCGATACGCTCGCCTATTTCGTCGATCACCAGCAACTCTTCAACAGTTGCTGCAGCCAAATTATCGACCGTTTTAAAGTGTTGTGCTAATTTTTTAGCGACGGTTTCGCCTACGTGCCGAATTCCCAGTCCGAACAAAACGCGTTCAAAGCCAACCGTTTTCGATGCAGCAACGCCATCGATTAAATTCTGTGCCGATTTCATTGCCATACGTTCCATGGGTAGTAAATCGCCAATCGTTAAGTCGTATAAATCGGCCACATTTCGTATACGGTTTTCGCGAAACAATTGCGCCACGGTTTCGCCTCCTAAGCCTTCGATATCGAGAGCTTTTCGGGAAATAAAATGCTCTATTTTTCCAATAATCTGCGGCGGGCAACTGCTTTCGTTTGTGCAATAATGTTGCGCTTCGCCATCTGTACGTACCAAAGGCGAATGACATTCTGGGCACGCATCAATAAAAATTACTTTTTGAGCATTTGATGTTCGTTTGGTAAAATCGACTCCTGTAATTTTTGGTATAATTTCGCCGCCTTTTTCCACAAAAACGTAGTCGTTTAAATGCAAATCGAGCTTTTCAATTTGGTCGGCATTATGTAAAGATGCCCGCTTAACAGTAGTTCCGGCAAGTTGTACAGGCTCTAAATTTGCAACGGGAGTTACCGCGCCTGTTCTTCCTACTTGGTACGAAATACTTTTGAGTTGCGTTACAGCTGTTTCCGTCTTAAACTTATATGCTAATGCCCAACGCGGGTTTTTAGCTGTGTAACCTATTTCTTCTTGCAAGAAAATCTCGTTTACTTTGATAACTACGCCGTCGGTTTCGTACGGAAGCTCGTGACGTTTTACATCCCATTCGTTTAGAAAAGCAAAAACAGCATCTATGGAACTGCAAACGCGGTAACTTTTGGGTACTTTAAATCCGGCTTGCGAAGCTAGATCTAAAAACTCGCTGTGTTTTTTGGCAAATTGCTCGGTAATACCACCATAAATTAGGCATTCGAGCGGCCGTTTAGCTACTTCCGAACTGTCTTGTAATTTAAGCGTTCCCGAAGCTGTATTCCTCGGATTAGCGTACAGTGGTAGACCTTTGCTTTCCTGTAATTCGTTAAGTTTATTGAACCCATCAATCGGTAAAACAACTTCGCCTCTAAAAACACTAAAGCCTTTAAAATGTTGATTGTGCAATGTCAAGGGCACGGTTTTTATGGTACGAATATTTTCGCTAACATCATCGCCTTGAATACCATCGCCGCGAGTAATGGCGCGTTGAAAAACACCGTCGAGATATTCTAAACTTATGGAAGCGCCATCGTATTTGAGTTCGCAAACGAGTTCAACAGAAGCGCGTCCGGTACTTTTTAAAATTCGGTTATACCATTCTAGTACTTCTTCTTCGTTATAGCCATTTTCTAGAGAGTACATTCGATTGGAGTGCACAACCGTTGCGAAGTTTTTGGTGACACCTCCGCCAACACGTTTTGAAGGGGAGTTTACATCATCGAATTCAGGATACTCGGCTTCTAGTTTTTGAAGCAATTTCATTTTTAGATCGAATTCTGTGTCAGAAATCAGCGGTTGATCTAAAATATAGTATTGATAATTGTGTTTATCGAGTTCGTTTCGTAAGGCGGTGATCTGTTCTTTGATATCCATTGAATTGAGTGCTAATACTCAACTAAGATAAAAATAAAAAGCAGAATTTATCCTCGAATTACAGCGTCTATTTGCGAAAACATTTCGCCGTCGGAAATAAAGGCACCTTGTTTAATAATTTCAAAAATGGCCGTATTCCGATCGGGGGTATAGCTTTTAGAACCGGATTGAATTTCAAAAAGATCGGTAAAAAGCGAATCCGAAATAGCTGTTACGCCGGTGGTTGTGGTTAGGTCGATAGTAGGATCTGCACATTTAATCACTATAGCTTGAATACTTTCCTCGGTACATTTAAAAAGAAAGACAATGCTTTTGGTAAAATGTTCGAGATAAGCGGTATTGGACAGCACACCGTCCCAGATGAAGTCGGAAAAATTATCGAGTTGTCTTTCAACCTCAGCGCTATCGTTGGTTTTGATTTCATCCCACTGACGTTTATCTATAGATTGTACGGCTAAGAATTTGGCAAACTCGTCGGCTAGTTCTTCAAATTGTTGTCGGGAAAGTCGGAGGTATTTCATGGTAAAAAAAAAATCCCGCCGAAACGGGATTTTAGATATTCTATAATTGAAAAATTAATTTTCAGCTACAATTTCGTAAGCTAATTCTACTACAACATCTCTGTGTAAACGAACGGTAGCAGTGTATTTACCTGTTCTTTTCACGATACCAGAAGTAATAAATTTTCTTTCGATTTCGTGACCACTTTTAGCAAGCGCATCAGCGATATCAATGTTTGTGATAGAACCAAAAAGTTTCTCACCACCAGCTTTTGCAGTAATTTTGATTTCAAGAGCCTTAAGTGCTTCTGCCTTTTCTTTTGCATCAGCTACAATTTTAGCTTCTTTGTGTGCTCTTTGCTTTAAGTTTTCAGCTAAAACTTTTTTTGCAGAAGGCGTTGCTAATTGTGCAAATCCTTGAGGAATAAGGAAGTTTCTGCCGTAACCCGGCTTCACAGAAACTACGTCGTCTTTAAAACCTAAATTGGCTACGTCTTGTTTAAGTATAAGTTCCATAATTTCTGATTCTTATTTTAATAAATCTGCAACGTAAGGCATAAGCGCTAAGTGACGCGCTCTTTTTACAGCAACAGATACTTTTCTTTGATACTTTAATGATGTTCCAGTTAAACGACGTGGCAAAATTTTACCTTGCTCGTTTACGAATTTCAACAAGAAATCTGCGTCTTTGTAATCTACGTATTTGATACCAGATCTTTTGAAACGACAGTATTTTTTAGTCTTGTTGGTTTCTATGTTTAGCGGGGTTAAGTAACGGATATCTCCGTCTTTCTTACCTGAAGCCGATTGTTGTAATGTTGCCATAATGATTAAGCTTTAGCAGTTTTTAGTTTTTCTCTTCTTCGCTCTGCCCAAGAAATCGCGTGTTTATCTAAACTTACAGTCAAGAAACGCATAACGCGCTCATCTCTTCTGAATTCAGTTTCGAAAGCGATTAACACTTCTGCAGGTGCTTTGAACTCAAATAAGTGATAAAAACCACTTTTCTTGTGTTGGATTTCGTAAGCGAGCTTTTTTAAGCCCCAGTCTTCTTTAGCTACCATCTCTGCACCTCTGCTCGTAAGAAAATCTTCAAACTTGCTGACTGTTTCCTTTACCTGGGTCTCAGATAAAACGGGATTCAAGATGAAAACAGTTTCGTATTGATTCATAAACAAATAAATTATTTTGTTAAAGTGGGTGCAAAAGTAATCATTTTATTTAAACGAAAACCATTCCAAAAAAAATATCGACGAACTGCAACTTTTTTCACCTAAACGTTAGCTCGATCCAAATAAAGTCGCTATTTTAGGCGTAACTAAACTTGATGAAAAAGATGAGCGTGAAATTAAACTGTGTTATCGTTGACGATAGTGCCATACAGCGCATGGTGGTAAATAAACACGTAAGTAATTCACTACACCTAAAATTAGTAGGCGAGTTTTCTAATGCAATTGAAGCTAAGAACTTTATGTCGTACAACGACGTTGATTTGCTTTTTCTCGATATTGAAATGCCTGTCATCAATGGATTTGACCTACTCGATGGATTAAAGAAAAAACCACAAGTGATTTTCATTACTTCAAAATCAGAATATGCTGTAAAAGCATTCGACTACGACGCTACAGATTATCTTCAAAAACCAATTACCAACGCACGTTTCGACGCCGCAATCAGAAGAGCATTGCAACAACAATCGCTTCTTAAAGACCAACCCGAAGACGACGGCAGCTACATTTTCATTAAAAGTAAACTCAAAAAACTGAAAGTGTTTACCAGTCGTATTAAATATGTTGAAGCTTACGGCGACTACATTAAGGTTATTACCGACGAAGAAACGCATCTGGTTCTTTCAACCATGAAGTCGTTTGAAAACGATTTGCCCGCCGATCGTTTTGTACGCGTACACAAATCGTTCATCGTAAATATCGATAAAGTAGACAAATTCAACTCTAAATACGCTGAAATCGGACAAACAAAAATTCCGCTTTCTCGAAATAAGAAAGATGATTTAAAACGCGCACTTAGTCTGGAATAAAAGACTTTCTCTAGTAAAAATCGACATTTACTATTAAGCGAATCGATTTAAATTGAGCCACCGCTTCAAAACTACTGCGTATTTTTCGCAATTGATTTTTGACGTCTTTTTCCGGCTGACCCTTTGAAAACTTAATCATTACGTTTTGTAAGTATTCATTTCGGATTCGACCAACTGCAGGCTCAATCGGACCTAACACGTGCGATTGCGTATGCTCTTTTAACGCCGAGGCAAACCAACTCGCAGCTATTTGGGTTACTTCAAAATTCTTTCCTTTAAACGTGAGTTTTATCAGCTTTTGTTGCGGAGGATAAAAAAAGTTCTGACGATCTTCCAATTCACGCATCGCCATTGAATCGTAGTTGTTTTCGATAAAATCTTTCAACACAAAATGATACGGATTATACGTCTGCAAAATAACCTTTCCTTCTTTGGTACTTCGCCCTGCCCTACCCGCTACTTGTGTAAAAAGTTGAAACGTGCGTTCGTTCGCGCGAAAATCCGATTGATACAAGATGGCATCAGCATCTAAAATTCCAACCAAAGTAACGTCGCTAAAATCCAGTCCCTTTGCAACCATTTGGGTTCCAACAAGTACTTCTGCTTCCCTATTTTTAAATGAGTCTATGATTTTCTCAAAACCAAACTTTCCAGAAGTCGAATCTTGGTCCATGCGCAATGCGCGAATATTGGGAAATAACTCCAACAATTCTTTCT
Organism: Pseudanabaena sp. UWO311; assembly: GCA_943371725.1. Taxonomy (GTDB): domain Bacteria; phylum Bacteroidota; class Bacteroidia; order Flavobacteriales; family Flavobacteriaceae; genus Flavobacterium. The sequence goes on from CALRVY020000028.1 coordinate 12,755, forward strand.
GAATTTGCTCTGTTCCAAAACCTTTATGCGTTAACGTCTGACTTTTACACGCGTAACAACTCGTTGGCTGCGGAACTGAAAATCCGCAATAATGACATCGCAGTTGATTTTTAGATTTATGATACGTCAAAGCAACATCACACTGCGTACAATGCGGAACGTGTCCGCAAGTTATACATTCCGTAATGGGTGAATAGCCGCGTCGGTTTTGAAACAAAATGATCTGCTGTTTTTCCGCTAACGTGTTGCGAATCGCTTCAATTAGTGTATCGCTAAAATGCCCCGTCATTAGTTTACGCTTTTGTTTGTCTTTCAAATCAACAACTTCAACTTTTGGCAAAGGCTGCAGCGCGTAACGTTCGTTTAGCTCAACATATCCATACTTTCCCAACCGCACATTATAAGTGCTTTCTAGCGAAGGTGTAGCCGAACCTAAAAGAACTTTTGCCTTTGCAAACTGTGCCAAAACCAAAGCGGCATCTCGAGCGTGATAACGTGGCGCCGGATCGTGTTGTTTGAATGTTGGCTCATGTTCTTCGTCAATGACAATACATCCTAATTTTGCAAACGGAAGCAACAATGCCGACCGTGCGCCAATAATAATCTGAGCTTCGGGCTTCGCTGTCAAAATTTGTTTCCAAACTTCAACTCGTTCATTGATACTCAATCTGGAATGATAAACGGCAACTTTATTTCCAAACTGTTTGCGCAAACGTCCTACAAGCTGTGTTGTTAAAGCAATTTCCGGCAATAAATACAAAACCTGATTATCTTGTGTGAGTAAATCGGCGATAATCGACATATAAACTTCCGTTTTGCCAGAAGCAGTTACGCCTTTCAATAAAACAGCATCTTTTTTTTGCCAGGCTTTCAAAATTTCTTCTTTGGCTTTCGCTTGCGCGGAAGAAAGCTCAATTCGCTGTAATTTGTCAGTTGGGTTATTTGAAACGCGAGAAACTTCAACCTGATATTTTTCGAAAACTCCTTTTGTAATTAGTGCATCGACCGCTGCTTGCGATATTCTTTCTTGCGAAACAAACTCTTTATAAGTTATGAGCTTATCACTTTTTGTAAGCGTGTCAAAAAACGCCAGTAGCGCCATTTTCTGCTTTTCAGCGCGCGCTAATTCTTGCAGCAGTTCGGGCAAAGCTTCTTGCTTTTGAAAAGCTGTTGCCAAACGTATGTAGCTAACTAATTTTGGTTTGTAAACCTCTTTGATCTCTTCCTCTAATTTGATCACTTTCGTTGCAATGAGACGCTGCAATTTTTTAAAAGATACTTTCTTCTGAATGATCTTTTCAATTTCTGTGATCGTTAACGACGATTTCACTTGCATAGCTTCGTAAATCAAGTACTCATCGTCGTCAAGCTGCGAAATATCAGGCGGCGTTTCAAACGAACTTACAATAGTTTCGCTAGCCAATAATAATGCGCTGGGCATTGACGCACGATATACTTCACCGAGATTACACATATAATAATCGGCTATCCACAACCAAAGTTGCAATTGCGCCTTTGAAACGATGGGAATTTCATCGAGAATATCGCTAATCAATTTAGCATCGTATGCAACGGGAGGCTGAACATTCGTTTCGCAAACTATTCCTGTGTACAGTTTTCGTTTTCCAAAAGGCACTACTACCCGAATACCAATCTGCAATAGTTTGCTGTCGTCGGGTGTAACTTCGTATGTAAAAGGAGTACTAACTGCTAAAGGTAGCAGCACATTTATGTACGGCATTTAGTCTTTTTTAGTGTACGCGGTGCCAATATTGGGTGCGACCCAAGAGCGAAAAACCAATGTAGCCTCGCACTTTGAGTTTGTCTTTAGCTTCTAATGTAATGTAACATTTATAGGTTTTTCCAGTCTTAGGATCTAAAATCGATCCGCCGCTGTATTCGTCGCCACTTTTAGTTAAATCTTTAATAATCCTTAAATTGAGAATGGGCTTTCCCTTGTTTTCTCCGGAACAATTTTCGCAACGGCGGTTCTTATTAGCCGGATTTAGAATTTCTATAATTCGCCCCTCAATTTTGCCGTTTTTTTCAACAATTTCGACAATTGATAATGCCTTTCCGGTTTCATCATCAATCGTTTTCCACTTACCTAGTACACTTTGACTGAATGAAAGCGATGAAAATGAAAAAATAAAAGCGAAGAGTAGGCTTGCTCTAAAAAAGGGTTTTTCAAGAAAAGAATTCATAAAAAATTATTTTAACAGTTCAACAAATTACGAATGCGAGGAAGGGCTGGCGTCTTGTCGTAACGCACGAATTACAGCATTAAGCTCAAAACCAAGCAGCAAGATCATTGAATTCAACCAAATATAAAACATAAGGATCAAAAGTGTACCTATCGATCCGTACAATTCATTGTATTGTGCAAATTTCTCTACCCAAATTCCAAACAAAAAGGAAGTTGCAATCACTAAAATAGTCGTAAAAACCGAACCAATACTAATGAATGAAAACTTCTCTGATCGACGTGTGCCAAATTTAAGTAACGTACTGGTGGTAAGTAAAATCATCAAGGATAAAAACAAATACCGTCCGATTTCTAAAAGTTGAATTTTATCTGTAATTACACTTTGTAATTTCGATTTCTGAAGAAAAAACTCAAACACTACAATTCCTGTAACTGTAAGAATTAAAAAGAATATCAACAGAAAGGAAATGCCCATTGCTACTACGTATTGTCTAAGAAAACTGCGCTTTTTATTGTAGTAAATAGAATATTCGAAACCACCTAGAATAGCATTTATACCATTTGCCTGTAAAAAAATGGCCAACAAAAAACCGCTTGACAGCAACGAACTATTACTGTTATTTAGGATGTCGAATAAAATAACGGCAATTGCATCGTAGGTATTTGGCGGAACACTTTCGGCAACAAATGCTAAAAAATCTTCCTGAAAATTGGCAATTGGAATAAACGGAATTAAGTTTAATACAAAGAGCGCAAACGGGAATAATGCCATAAAAAAGCTCCAAGCAATAGCACCTGCTCGATACGAAACCGCTCCTTGAGCAATACCCACTCCGTAGATTTTCAATAACTGATAAAGCGACAACTCGCCCATGAATGCTAACTTTCGTCGATCCAAAAAAGCGATTATTGGCTTTAAAACAGGCCAAGTTTCAAAAGGAAAACTTTTGTCTTGAAAATGCATTAAAAAGCTTTTAAACTTAAATCCATGTTGTAAACCGAATGCGTTAACGCACCCGACGAAATATAATTTACACCGCAATCGGCATACGCTCGTATAGTCTTTTCGTTTATGTTCCCCGACGATTCGGTTTGTGTTTTCGAACCAATCAAAGCTACAGCTTCACGGGTTTGCTCAAAGTTAAAATTGTCGAGTAAAATCCGATATACGCCGCCAGCATCCAAAATTTCTTGTACCTCGACACTATTTCTTGCCTCCACAATAATCTTTAAATCTAGATTATGGTTGCGCAGAAAATCTTTTGTTTTTTGAATGGCATTTGTAATCGATCCCGCAAAATCGTTGTGATTGTCCTTCAACATAATCATATCGTACAAAGCAAATCGATGGTTTTCACCGCCGCCAATCTTTACGGCCCATTTCTCGGCTGCTCTAAAATTGGGTGTGGTTTTACGCGTATCTAAAATTTTACACGATGTTCCATCAAGCAATTGCACGAATTTGTTGGTTTTGGTAGCAATGGCGCTCATGCGTTGCATACTGTTTAAAACCGTGCGTTCGGCTTTTAAAATCGATTGCGATTTTCCCGAAACGTGCAGCACCACATCGCCAATTTGTACAGGCGTTCCGTCGGGAATTAAAATATCGATTTGCAATTCCGGATCTACCGTTTTAAAGATCATTTCGGCAAAGGCTACACCAGCAATAATTCCAGCTTCTTTCACAAGCAGTTTCGCACGACCGGCAGCGGCAACGGGTATACAAGCCAACGAACTGTAATCGCCTGGACCAACGTCTTCAATCAAAGCTTGGTCAATAATTTTTTGCAATTGCACTTTAAATTCGTGTTCAGATATCATAGCTAAATATAACTGCGGGCTAAAATAGGAATTAAAAAATAATCGTTTGTCCCGCAGTTTGATGCAAATTATCAAATAATCGCGGTTAACTCGGCTTTTTCTTGACACTTTTAGATAACATTAACCTTAACTGAGTGGTAAAATTGGTGTCTTTGTTTGGGCGGTCCGGCGGCATATGTTTAGTGGAAAAGTGTAGCCGCCGTCAGGCCATTCGCTGCAAGGTGTTTCGTCTTTGCGGCCGTTGCACTTGTGCTTGTAGCTTCTGCCGTCGCTACCGCCCTTCGGCAACGGTACGCAAAGGCGCGCACACGCTTTCCGCTGCTGTCCTTACCGCAAGGAGATGAGTTCACCATTTTACGTATCGTTTTTTGGGAAGTTAGAAAATAGAAGTTAGAAGCTAGACTCCGCGACGTTCACCATTTTACGTATCATTTCCCCCAATTTAAACCACGTATCGTCGGCCGGTGCCTGAGTTTGTCGAAGACCGGACATTGTGGACATTGTGAAACAGTTTGTTAAACATTGTGCTTCTTTGGTAACTGATCCTGCCGAAGGTCGGCGCCTGAGCTTGTCGAAGGCTGTTTTTCTGAGCAGCTAGCCCCGATTGTTATCTGGACACAAGCCAACGTTCTGCAAAACCAAAAGAGTAGTTGCTGCCAGTGCAATGCTTAAAATAATGTTTCATATCTATATTGTCAGTTTTTACCTGACTATTCCACTATAAAAGATAATTTTTTGACAGCGTGACACAATAAAGTTAATTATCTTTCGTATCATTGATATCAGTTTTAACCTGACCGTGTTACTATGAAAAATAAATACATATCAACGCAATCAAACGAGCTTCTATCCTATTTCAACGAACAGAACAGGAATTGCTTTGACAATTCTTTGGCTTACAAAGCACTGCCCAACTCTAAAGCAAGTGCTGTAAGAGAGCTCCTTAGCGACATGACAAAGAGAGGGTTGTTGATGCGATTGAAGGAAGGTATTTACTACATTATACCTTATGAACAAAATGCAGAAATCTTTATGCCCGACTGGCATTTGGCCGCAGAACATTTGGTAAATGATGCCAAACATTACATCGGCTATTATTCAGCTTTGCAAATACATAACCTCATCACGCAACCATCGCTGAAAGAACAAATCGTTGTTTCAAAACAAATACGACCATCAGAAATAAAAATCAAGGAAATTCCTTTTCAATTCATCTATCACAACGAGAAACATTTTTTCGGATCAAAAAAAATTTGGATTGACAGCTTCAATAAAGTCATGTGCTCAGACTTAGAAAAAACCTTTATTGATTGCTTATTCAAACCCGATTATGCTGGTGGAATTGTTGAAGTTGCAAGAGCAATCTACACTTCAAAAGACAAAATAAAATACGACACACTTCTTGAATACGCTAAAAAATTTGATTCTCAAGCAGTAATAAAACGCTTGGGCTTTGTTTTAGAAATATTAGAAATAAATAGCAAAATTATTCAGGAACTACAACAAATGAAAACCGCATCGTATGTAATCCTTGACACCGAATTGCCTAAAATGGGAAAGAGAATTAGCCGTTGGAGTATTCAACAAAATTTGGAAACGGAAACTATTAAATCTGCCATTTACACATGATTAAACCCGGAGAAATACAGCAAAAAGCAAATGCAGTTGGTGTTCGTGACCAGCAGATTGAAAAGGATTACATTCTTTCATGGATGCTGTTTGGCATCTCCAAACATGAACAACTATCAAAAACAATCGTTTTCAAAGGTGGAACCGTTTTAAAGAAAGTCTATTTTGAAAAATATCGTTTTTCAGAGGACTTAGATTTCACATTGCTGAATGCAGAAATACCTAACGAGCAAATTTTCACATGGTTCAGAGTAGTATTTGAATTCATAAAAGATCAAGCCAATATTCCGTTTGAAATTATTGACAATAATGAGCATGAAGATGGCGGCATTAATTTTTACATCAGCTACATTGGTCCGCTTGGCGGTCAAGGAAACAACAAAAAAGTAAAAGTTGATATTTCACGCAGTGAACAACTTGTTTTTGAGCCAATCATGAACGATGTATTTATTGGCTATTCTGATTTGGAAGAACACCAACTTTTATGTTATCCTTTAGAAGAAGTGTTGGTTGAAAAAATGCGTTCGGTAATGCAGCGAATGCAAGCAAGAGATTTTTACGACATATGGTATTTGCTGGAAGAACACGGTATGGAAGCAGATTTTTACATAAATGAATTTGAATCCAAATGCAAAAGCAAAGAATTAATGCCTACCGATTTTCCGAAAAAATTGGCTGAACGATTGCCCCAATACAAAGGCAGATGGAAAAGCTCTTTGAGCGAACAAATAAAAGACCTGCCCAACTTTGACCAAGTGGAAAGAGAAGTGCAACGACACCTAAAAAAATTGAAGTTTTAGAAATGAACAGTCACGAAATAGAACAAAACGTAAAACGTAGTATGAAGAAATATGATAACTACAAAAGAAACAGAGCATTTTGAATCGAATCGACTACATAAACATGATAAATACATAAGCAGAAAGATTTGTTGTAGAGGTTCAGGGCTTTAACGCCATCGGCAATTACCATTTCAATATACAAGCTGAAAGCTTTTTAGTTCCCACTTTAAATGAAGTTTTAGGATTGCAGCTTGAAATCCTTAATACCAGTCAACGCAAGAATTTGCCAGCAATTGATTTAGCTGAATTCACCACTTTACGTATTGTTTTTTAGGAAGCTAGTCTCAATAGCCATCGGAATCGATGAATTCACTACTTAACGTATCGTTTTTTGGGAAGTTAGTTCCAATAGCCATCGGGATAGAAGCTAGAAGTTAGAAAATAGACCCGATAGCTATCGGGATCGATGAATTCACTACTTAACGTGTCATTTTACCACCCGAACCCGCGTATCGTCGTCGCCTGAGCTTGCAGAAGGGCGGTACAATTTTTCAAGCGGTTTGACACGTTCTGTGTTTTCCTCGCCAGCCAAACATTCCACAAAATTCTGTGAGCTTCGGCGTTTTCTGTGCGTTTAAAATGCTGGTGCTCGAGCTTGCTGAAGGCTGGGCGCAAAGACTTTTTAGTATTAAGATTTGAGTATTAAGACTTCGTGTCGTTCACCACTGAACGTATCGTTTTTTGAGAAGATAGTCCCGATAGCTATCGGGATCGATGAATTCACCATTTTACGTATCATTTTACCACCCGAACCCGCGTATCGTCGGAGCCTGAGCTTGCTGATGGGCGGTGCCATTTTTCAAGCGGTTTGACACGTTCTGTGTTTTCCTCGCCAGCCAAACATTCCACAAAATTCTTTGAGCTTCGGCGTTTTCTGTGCGTTTAAAAAGCTGGTGCCTGAGCAAGTCGAAGGTTTAACCGCAAAGGTCGCGAAGAGGAATTTTTTCGCTTCTTTCGCTTTTTTTGCTTCATCAGCTTGCGTAGCTTTTCCGTGTGAACGGGCGAAACGGCATCCTTTTTGGCGAATCAAATTTCCACTAAACGTTTGCCAAAAAGATATAGTGGAGCACGTGACGGCGCAAGTTCCATACGTATTGGTAAAAAACGTTTGGCAAAGCCGCTACGACTTTGTTTGGTTTTACACATATAGCGCCGGCACACCCAAAAAACAAGAACAAAACCTCTGCAAACTATCGTTATTTTGTTAATTTTTTCCAATCCAATTTCGCGAAAACGTCTAAAAAGTGCGTTTAAGTTGTATTTTCGTCGCATGAATGAAGCGCTTTTAGAAAAATTACGTGCACAGCTCGACAATCCTGGGAAAATTGGTATTGTAACGCATAAAAGTCCCGACGGCGATGCCATGGGTTCGTCGCTCGGTTTATACCATTTATTGAAGCAATTCGGACACGAGATTGTTGTTTTTACACCCAATCGCTATCCGGAATTTCTAGCTTGGTTGCCCGAATCGGAACGCGTTATTGTTTTCGACGAGCAAAATACCGCAGCAACCGCACTTCTAAATAGTTGCGATACTATTTTTACGCTCGATTTCAATGCATTTCACCGTGCAGGCGACATGGAACACGCCTTGAAAAACAAATCGGCGTTTTACGTGATGGTCGACCACCACCAAATGCCCGACAACTACGCGCAAATCACGTTTTCAGATACCCGTTACGCATCGACTTGCGAAATGATTTACGATATTGCTATCGGTTTGGGTTGGCATGAAAACATCAATAAAGATGTAGCTTCCTGCCTGTACACCGGAATTGTAACTGATACCGGCTCGTTCCGATTTGCCTCAACAAAATCGACTACGCATTTAGCCGTTGCCGATTTGATGCGAACGGGAATCGATCACGCACAAATTTATTCGAACATACACGACAATTTTTCAGCCGATCGCTTGCAATTGATGGGCCGAAGTTTGCAGAATTTAAAAGTATTTCCCGCTAAGAAAACGGCTTATACAAAACTATCTCAGGCAGAACTCGATGCTTTTCATTACACAAAAGGCGATACCGAAGGATTGGTAAATTTGGCACTTTCAATAAAAGGCATTGTCTTTGCAGCAATTTTCATTGAACATACCGACGAAAAAATCATTAAAATATCGTTTCGTTCGCAAGGCGATTTTGATGTAAATCAGTTTGCTCGAACACATTTCAACGGCGGCGGACATATCAATGCAGCCGGCGGAAAATCGAATGTTAGCTTAGCTGAAACGATCCAAAAATTTGAAGAATTGGTCTTAAAATTAGACATATAAACATGAAAAAGTACGTATTCGGAATCCTGAGTCTTCTTTTAGTTACGGCATGTTCACAGCAACAAGCACGAATGCCCGTTTCTAGAACTTCCGGAACTTTTATGCGCGAATCGGTTGAACGCAATAAAAAGCTGGTTGGCCGTGAAGAAGCTGCTATAGATTCGGTAATGAAAAGCAATCCAAAAATTCAATACCTCGCAAGTAGCAAAGGCTATTGGTATTTCTATGAAAATAAAAACGCAAACGATACGCTAAAACCCAAAAAAGGCGACATAGCTTATTTCGATTATTCGATTTCAGATTTGAATGGAAACGTCATTTATTCGGAGGTTGAGTTGCGTCCGCAAACGTACGCTGTTGATAAGCAAAATATTTTAATGGGATTGCGCGATGGCATTAAATTGATGAAAAAGAAAGAAGTAGTTACGTTTTTATTTCCGTCGCACATGGCATACGGATTTCGAGGCGACACGAAGCGAATCGGACCAAACACAACAATTGCCTGCACGGTAACATTACACGATTTTAAACCCGAAACACAAGTAAATACTAATCCAAATACTCCAAAACAGTGAAGAAACTAATCTCTTTTGCACTATTATTTACGCTGTTTGCGTGCACCGATAAGTACGCCGATTTAGAAGACGGCATGTATGCTGAAATTACAACCAGTAAAGGTATTATTGTAACCTCGTTGTTCTACAAAGAAGCTCCTGTAACAGTTGCCAATTTTGTGACATTAGCCGAAGGGACTAACAAATTTGTAGTTGGCGATAAAAAAGGCAAACCGTTTTACGATGGTTTGAAATTTCATCGTGTGATTCAGAATTTTATGATTCAAGGCGGCGATCCGCTTGGAAATGGAAGTGGCGATGCTGGTTACAAATTTAAAGACGAACAAGTTCCGTTTGGTTTCGATAACGGTGGATTGCTGGCAATGGCAAATTCTGGCCCGGGCACAAATAGTTCGCAATTTTTTATCACACATGTAGCAACACCATGGCTCGATGGCAAACACACCATCTTTGGAAAAGTTGTTGGCGATGGTATGGATGTAGTGAATAAAATTGTTCAAGATGATGCTATTATCCATGTAAAAATTGTTCGTAAAGGCGAATCTGCAAAGCGTTTTGATGCCGTTTCTGAATTTTCAAAGTACATGGCAAATGCAGGCGATGAAGCTAAAAAACGTGCTGAATTAGAGCAGGCAAATAAACTGCGGTATAAAAAAGAATTTGCTGCTGTAATCGAGCAAACCTTGCAGCAATTCGCAGCTGCTAAAGCAAAAGGCAAAAAATTAGCGTCGGGCGTTCAGTATTACATTGTAAAATCATCGAACGAGGAAAAGCCAAAAGCCGGCGATGTTGTAAACATTCACTATGGTGCGTATTTCAGCGATGGCATACTTTTGGATTCGAGTGTTGAAGAAGTTGCTAAAAAATACGGCATGTTTGATCAGAATCGTAAAATTCAAAACGGCTACACGCCAATTCCGTTTCAATACGGAAATAAAGTGGGCTTGGTTCCTGGCTTTATTGAAGGTGTGGAACAATTAAAGTACGGCGAAAAAGCGATTG
>CALRVY020000029.1:0-21655 GCA_943371725.1 Pseudanabaena sp. UWO311
TTATGTTTCCATTTCAAAAAAACTCAATCAGAATTATTGGCATATGAAATTTGAAGATTTAATTATGATGGTAGAAAGTGAAATTGAAAATGGATACAAGTTAACAGAATCACTAAAAGCTAAAATGAAGTAGTACATCTACCAACAACAGTTTCAAGAATTGGCGAAAAATGTGCGTAATTCAAATTTTTATTTCGCAAGAATTTTTAACTTTAGTAGAAAGTAGTCGGCTCCAAACTTCGGAAAATAGACAGGTGCCGGAAAACTAAACGGTATTGTAAAGAGACCGCAAACAAGACAGAGAATTAACTTAAAATGCTAGCTTTGCTACTTTAAAAATCACACGATTGGATGAAAAATAAATACGTAAGCTTTATAACTGACGAACACTTATTAGCCTGTATTGGAAATCTTCACAATGCATATTTGAAGGCGAAAAACAACATCACAAAGAAAAATTTCTACTCAAACAAGGTTGACATTATTAAACTGACTTTCGATTCAAAATTCAATGACATCGACGAAGAAAAGTTAATTCAATCAGAGATTTTAAGACAGATTGACAAATCAATCAATAATTCAATAGGAACTTTTCACGAACAAATTTTGGGCGGAATAGAAGGCTTTGAAGCAGGAAATCTGAGTGGTTACGACATTAAAGCAACCGACAACACTCTATTTGCAGACATAAAAAACAAACACAACACGATGAATAGTAGTGCAGCCGAAGCACTCTTTCAGAAGTTAAAACGATATGCAGACGATCACAAACAAGCAAAATGTTATTGGGTGCAAATCCTCGCAAAAGGTAGTTTTTGTGATTTATGGAGCGGTGATATTAATGGAAAAGAATACAGCCATAGTAGAGTTCATAAAATTTCAGGAGACCAGTTTTATGCTTTACTATCAGGACAACAAGATGCAATGTTTCAGTTATACAAAGTTCTTCCAATTGCAATCAAAGACTATCTAAAATCAGTGGAAGAGACCGAAGAAATTGCTGAAAACTCTGCATTAGAAGAAATTAAATCAGAAACTAAGAAAAGCAAAAGAACTGTATTAGACCAAATTACTTTTGAGAATTACAGCTACTACCTTGGTTTTGACAAGTTGTAGTATTGATTCAAAAACTTCACAATAGAATAACCTACCTCTGTGCCTAAATTAACGGGAACAGCATTTCCAATTTGTTTGTATTGTTGAGCCATTGAGCCCTCAAAAGCCCAATCATCAGGAAAAGTTTGGATACGAGCGTATTCTCGAACGGTAAAAGGTCGTGTTTCATCAGGATGACATCTTTCAGTTTGCTTTTGAGCAGGACTACAAGTTAAAGTTAAACAAGGTTCGTCCCAACCAATTCTGCGTGCAATTCCAGTTTTACCTCCGCCTAAATGAAAGCTTCCACCCATAAATTCTTTTTGAATATCAAGTGGTAAATCACGCCAATATCCTTTTTGCGGGACTAAATCTAAAATAGCTTTTTTGCTTTGTGGGTATTTAGCACCAGAGGACTTTGGAACGTTGGTATCGTATAGTTCACCTTTCTTTAAAGCATCTTTTAAATTGTAGATTTTAATGTGCGGTTTAGGATATTCATATTTCAAATCAATATCTTTTCTAACACCAACCAATATTAAACGCTCACGTTTTTGTGGTACTTTATAATTTATAGCTTTTAAGACTTGAACAGGCACTACATTGTAGCCAATTTCATCTAAAATTGAGATCATACCTTGTAAAGTTTTTCCATTCTCGTGACTAAGTAAACCACGGACATTTTCACCAATACAAATTGGTGGATTAACTTCTTTGACAACTCTTGCAAACTCATAAAACAAAGTTCCTCTTGCATCAGCAAGGCCAAGTTTTTTGCCAGCATAACTAAACGCTTGACAAGGAAAACCACCAGTTACAACATCAACTGAATTTTGATATTCTGTAAAGTCAAAGTCTTTAATATCGCCCTCCAAGACTTTCCAATTTGGTCGGTTTTTTCGTAAAGTTTGACAGGCCCATTTATCAATCTCGTTCAAAGCGGCACATTTCAATCCGGCTTTTTCTAAACCAACTGCCAAGCCACCGGCTCCGGCAAATAATTCTAATACAGTATATTCGTTATGCGGTTCAACATAGTTAGAAACAGAATCTTCTAAATCGTGACTAAAAAAATCAGCGAAAAGAGTTTCGACTTGTTCTCGCTTATAGACTCGGTAGTTACTCATAGGCTCGCGGACAGCAGACAGTTTACCTTCCCTATCCCAACGTCTAAGCGTTTCTTTGCTTTTACCAATTAGTTCAGATGCTTCGGACAGAGACAAATATTCATTCATAACCAAGTTGTTTAACCTTATACATTGGTTACAAATTTACGACTAAAAATAAAACAAACAACAACGAATGAAAAAAACAACGAACCGCCAACACACGTAACCATAGCACAACTATCATCTTTCGCCAAAACATATAAATCCCGCTCCTCAAAGTCGGGCAGCTTTGCCTTTACTTATAAAAGTAATGAAAATCAGTAATTTTATTCAAAGGAAAGCAGAGGTCTATTGTTGTAAATTTTCTAAAACTTGTAAAAATCAGCAAATTGTAGAAAATTAAAAAAGAAGGCGCTATATTTGCTAAAACTTGTAAAAACGAACAAGTTTTAGCAAATTAAAGATTATGATCCAACGAACGCAGTATCTTGAAACATTAAAGAGCTTAAAAGACAAAAATTTTATTAAGATGCTGGTTGGTGTACGTAGATGTGGCAAAAGTACCATTCTACAATTGTTTCGGGAATACTTGAAAAATGAAGGTGTTTCAGAAAATCAAATCGTCTTTTTAAATTTTGAGGATTTTGAGAACCGAAAATTTCTAACAGATATAGACAGCTTGTATTATCACATTGTCAATCAGTTGGATTTATCAAGACCTTGTTATGTTTTTTTAGACGAAGTGCAAAACGTCAAAGAGTTTGAGCGTGTTGTGGACGGATTGTTCGTAAAACCCAATATCGATGTATATGTTACAGGCTCAAATGCTTATTTGTTGAGTAGTGAATTAGGAACTTTGCTTACTGGCCGTTACATTTCCATCCCTGTTTACCCATTATCGTTTAAGGAATACATCAGTGCTTTTCCGGATAAAAGTCGTTTGGATTTGTTGTTTACGCAGTATTTACAAAATGGTGGAATGCCTGGATTGCTCGAACTGCCTACCAATCAAATGGAGAAATACCTACAAAATATCTATAACGACATTGCGCAAAAAGACATTTTCATTCGTCATAAATGGTACAAAGAAGGAAATTTTGAACGGGTTTTAAAATTTATGCTGGATAGTATCGGTTCACCGCTTTCAAGCTCTAAAATATCGAATGTGCTTAAAAGTGAAGGGCATATAATTTCTTACCACACCATTGATAATTATTTGAATGCACTAACCGAAGCGTATTTGTTTTATAAAGTTTCACGCTTCGACATAAAAGGAAAAAATCTGCTTCGTACACAAGAAAAATATTATGCTGTGGATTTAGGTTTTAAAGAAGCTTTACTTGGGAAAACAAAAAATACAGATTTTGGACATAATTTAGAAAATATTGTTTTTGTAGAATTGCTTCGGAGAAACAGACGTGTGCATATTGGAAAAGCTGATAGAACGGAGGTAGATTTTGCTGTAATGACCAATAAAGGCGACTGGGAATATTATCAGGTAGCTTGGACAACAAGAGAAGAGAGCACTTTTGAACGAGAAATGCGTCCATTTGAATTAATAAAAGATTATAATAAGCGAACCTTACTTACAATGGACGTAGAACCTGAAAGTTCCTACAAAGGAATACAGAAAATAAACGTAATAGACTGGTTGGTAAAGGAATAAAAAATCATTGGTTTCAAAAAGCGCATATGATCCAAAGTTCAAATCATTGACAATAAATGTTCGGTTAGCTTCTCTATCAAAAAAGGAAGCTATGCCAAAACCCTAAAGATGACAAAAAGAAGCGCAGCTTGTAACATAGGTAACCATCTTGCAACTATCATCTTGCCTCAAAATATAGAATTTCTATATCAAAACGAGCTCAAATAAGACGTTTTAAAGTACGCTCGTTTGCAATTTGATTTTGCGTGCACTTCCTCCGCGCGACTGATTGCAGCGGCAGCCCGCAGTGAGGAGGAACGACGAACGAGGACTACAGCGGAAAGCAGGACGGCAAAAGCACACGCTATTTCCACTACATACCTTTGCCGGCGCGCCCAAATAATTAACGTAACGTGAGTTCGATGTAAAAATTAAATAGTTAGCTTTAAAAATTGCTTACCAACGATTTGCATAAAATATTTAAACACCTTAATTCAAGCGTTCTAACAAAAATTTTTATGTCGAACTCACGTTAACTTGCCTTTCCTTCTAAATGCGCGGGTTTTACCTTGCTTGCGGGTCGTAATAAAACCCGTAGCGTGCTGTCGTTGCTGAAATAGCTAAACGCCCAGTTTACAAAAATGGACAGTTTGTTTTTGACCGAAAGGATGAGCATGAGGTGAATAAACATCCACGCCAACCAGGCAATGCGCCCTTGAAAACTGAAGTTGGGTAAATCGACTACCGCCTTGCGTTTTCCAATGGTAGCCATCGAACCTTTGTCGAAATACTCAAACTCAACTTTTTGCTTGCCTTGCCATTGGTTTTTAAGATTTTGGGCTAAGGTTTTGGCTTGCTGAATGGCTACACTCGCCACTTGCGGATGCGTGTTCGGATACTTGGGCGTAGTCATTCCCGCAATATCGCCCAAGGCGTAAATATTATCGTAGTTCGGCAGTGCATTGTAGCGGTTTACTACAAATCGGTTGCCGCGTGTACGCTCGGCGTTTTCCAATCCGCTAATCTGATTTGCGGTAATTCCGGCGGCCCAAATCACGTTTTTAGCAGCAATCGTTTCGCCCGATTTTAACGTAACCAATTCGCCGTCGTAGTTCGTTACAAAACTCGACGTTTTCACGATAACACCTAAGTCTTCGAGATATTTCCGCGAAACCCGCTGACTATCAGCACTCATTACATCCAAAACATTAGCCGAACTTTCCAAAAGATAAACAGCCAATTTCGAAAAATCTTTATCCGGATAATCTTTCGGAAGTACGTTTTGCTTCATTTCTGCCAAAGCGCCAGCCAGCTCAACGCCAGTGGGTCCGCCGCCTACAATCACAAAGTTTAGCAAGGCTTGTAATTCCTCGGGCTTGGCAACGAGCGCATCTTCAAACGTCTGTAAAATGCGGTTGCGCAATTGTATAGCCTCAGGAACCGATTTCATGGGAAATGCGTTTGATTCTAACTCTTTATTTCCGAAATAGTTGGTGGTACAACCGAGTGCCACAATGAGAATGTCGTACGGGAAGTCGGAAATAGACGTCTTTACCGTTTTGTTTTCGGTATCGATATGTCGGATTTCCGCAATGCGAATGCGCACGTTTTTTGAATGTTGGAAAACTTTGCGAAGAGGAAAAGATATGGACGCCGGTTCCAGTCGCGCAGATGCCACTTGATACATCAACGGTTGAAACTGGTGGTAGTTATTTTTGTCGATTAAAAGAACATCGTAGTCAGTATTTTCGAGCTTTTGCGCTAGTTCTAATCCTGCGAAACCTGCCCCGAGGATAACGACTCTTTGTTTCATGTCGAATAGTTTTCACAAAGATAAAACAGCCTGAAAAACTAATCTTCTCTGTTAACGTTTTGTATGGAAAACGGCGGTGTACATACCGAGACGTATTCGCAAGGCTCGTCGAACGGATTGGAATAGCGAATGCGGTTGCCTCTCGGAATAAAAACCGATTCGTTAGCCGCTAGCACGATTACGCCGTTCTCGGTTTCGATTTGTTTACGGCCGGAGATAACCAAAGTGTATTCGTCGAATTCGGGTGTTTGGTGTGGTTCCGACCAGCCCGGCGGAGCCACCATGCGCGCCAGAGATAAATTTCCGACGGCAAGCGTAGCTAAGCCAAAATGCTCGTCGATGATCTTTCCGTCGGTTATCGGAACACGGAAAGGTTGTTTTTGAATGGCAATTTCACTCATTTTTTAAGCAGTTATGGTTTGAATTTTTCTTAGACTTTTCTATCTGTTTAATTGGTTTTACTTTAGGATTTTTGAAAGTATGCTAAAAGCACCGCGAATAAAGGTGGCACTCGTTAAAACTTTAATGACTGATTTTGTGGTCTGACTCATCGGTTCGTTGGCTGATTCAGCTCTTTTAGATTGCGGTTCTTCTGGAGTTTCTTGCACTTGCTGCAAACGCTTTTCGAGAATTTCGTAGGCGCTTTCCGATTCGATTCGATCGCGGTATTTGGCAATGAGTTTTGATTGTGAAGCTAAAGAAACCAATTCACTGTCGGTTAAAACGTTCATGCGGCTTTCGGGTGCACGTAACATCGTTGCAACGAGCGGTGTTGGAATACCTTTTTCGTTCAAGGCGGTCACGAAAGCTTCGCCAATACCGAGTTGTGTGAGCATTTCGGCCGTATCGTAAAAATGGGTTTCGGGATAGTTTTCTGCGGTTGATTTTATAGCTTTCCGATCGTTGGCCGTGAAGGCGCGTAAGGCATGTTGAATCTTCAATCCCAATTGTGCGAGTACGGCCGCGGGAATGTCGGTCGGATTTTGCGTGATAAAGAAAATCCCGACGCCTTTCGAACGAATGAGCTTGATAATGGTTTCAATTTGATCCAAAAGTGTTTTGGAAGCTTCATTAAAGATGAGGTGCGCTTCGTCGATAAACAAAACTAATTCGGGTTGGTCGAGGTCGCCGCGTTCGGGCAAATTTTGGTAGAGCTCTGCCAACAAACTTAACATAAAGGTCGAGAAGAGCTTGGGTTTATCTTGTATGTCTTGAAGTCGTAAGATGTTGATGATGCCGCGTCCGGTTTCGTCGTATCGCATCAGGTCGTTGACGTCGAATGAAACTTCTCCAAAGAAAGAAGTTCCGCCTTGTTGTTCGAGTTCGATAATCTTTCGAAGAATAGTTCCCGTTGTTGAAGCAGCGATTTTTCCGTAAGAAGCCTCAATTTCTTCTTTACCTTCTTCGGTGATGAATTGAAGTACTTTTTTGAAATCTTGCAAATCAATGAGTCCCCACTTCTGGTCGTCGCAGTATTTGAAAATAACCGAAACAACTCCCGATTGTGTGTCGTTTAACTCTAAAATCCGACTAAAAAGTACAGGTCCGAATTCAGAAACGGTTGCCCGAAGCGGAATGCCGGTATTTTCGGATAGTGTTAGAAATTCGACAGGAAATCCGTTTGGATGGAATGGAATGCCGAGTTTGTTGTGACGTTCGATAATGAAATCTTTGGCTTCGCCAGAAACAGCAATGCCACTGAAGTCGCCTTTGATATCCATCATCAAAACGGGAACGCCACTTGCGCTCAATTGTTCAGATAAAACTTGTATGGTTTTAGTTTTTCCGGTTCCGGTGGCGCCAGTGATAAGTCCGTGTCGATTGAATGTTTTCAGCGGAATGTGAACGGCTGCTTCGGCGTGTACTTCTCCTTGAAGTATTCCGGCGCCAATTTGGATGGCAGCTCCTTTAAAGGTGTATCCCTTTTGGATGTTTTGGGTAAAGTCTTGATTCTTCATAGTTTATGATGATGCAATATGTTGTGATTTTAGGCGTTATGAAAGAGTAGTGATGGATTAGTTTTGTAACTCAATGTTATTTTATCATTAAATTAAGTAGTAGAAAGTGTTCTAGTTGAATGTGAATCTTGCAATCGAGTTGCTAAAAATCGGCAAGAAACGCAAAAAACTACACGAAAATGCTAAAAAGTTACGTAACACAGGGCGAAACACTGCAAAATTAAAGTACTTAAAAAAATGCATTTTTGTTTTTTTATCTAAGCTAAAAATATAAATTTGTCGCTTTCATATAATGAAAAATTAACATTTTTACTCAATAGTTACATAAGTACAAAAATTAAAAACTAAATTATTTTAAGATGGCAAATGCAACAAACGCTGGTGCAGCGAAAAAAGAATCAGGATCAAACGGAGGAAACCTCTTTTCTGCTATTGTTATTATAGCGTGTATTGTAATTGGTACAATCATTTGGAAATTTATCATGGGTAGTCCAGATAATTTTGAAGGAGGCGATCCAGAAGGACATCCGCTACCAGGAAACTATCTTGCAATGGTTTATAAAGGAGGTAAAATTGTACCTGTTTTGATGGGATTATTGTTGATGGTACTTGTGTTTTCTATCGAGCGTTTCTTCGTAATTTCTAAGGCAGCTGGAACTGGAAACTTAGACAAGTTCATGAAATCGGTTCAAACAAACATTAGCTCTGGAAACATTGATGGTGCTATTGCAGATTGCGACAAACAGAAAGGTTCTGTGGCTAACGCAATTAAAGCAGCTCTTATCAAATACAACGAGGTAAAGAAAGAAGGTTTCGACAGCGAAGCAGCTACTGAAACGATTCAAAAAGAAATCGAAGAAGCTACTTCATTGGAAATGCCAATGTTAGAGAAAAACTTAACCATCTTGTCGACTTTGGTATCTTTAGGTACACTTGCGGGTCTTCTTGGAACGGTTATGGGTATGATCACGGCGTTTGGTGCGTTAGCAACATCAGGTACTCCTGACCAAGCAGCACTTGCAAACGGTATCTCTGAAGCACTTATCAACACAGCAACAGGTATCTCTACTTCTGCTTTAGCGATTATCACGTACAACTTCTTCACATCTAAAATCGATACATTAACGTATTCAATTGACGAAGCAGGTTCTACAATCGTAGCAACTTACAGAAGATTTAAAGGAAGCTTAAGAGGTTAATTTATAAAGTAATCTCAAAAGATAAAAAGAAATGGCTAAAGTTAAAATGTCAAAAAAGGTAACGGCAATCGACATGACTGCGATGTGCGACGTTGCGTTTTTATTGCTGACATTCTTTATTTTAACCGCAACAGCAAAACAACCTGAACCGTTGCCGGTAGATACGCCGAGTTCAACAGTTCAAGTTAAATTGCCCGATACAGATCTTGCTATTATCACAATAGGTGACAGTGGAAAGGTTTTCTTCGGAGTTAAATCTCCTGACGTTCGTAAGAATGCTTTAGATAAAATTGCGGAAAAATACAGTTTGTCGTTTACTGAAGAAGAAAAGAAACGCTTCAGTTTGATGGAAGAGTTTGGTGTTCCTGTAAATCAGTTGAAAGTTTTGATTAACCTGACTTCATCTGAACGCAATCAGAAAGGATTGCAAAAAGGAATTCCTCACGATTCTTTAGATAACCAGTTGGCTGATTGGGTTCGTGCTGCGCGAAATGCAAACGCCGAAGTAAACCAAAAACAACTAAACTTCGCCATCAAAGGCGATGCGAAAGAACAATATCCTGAAATCAAAAAAGTAATGGATATTCTTCAAGATCAGGAAGTGAACAAGTTTAACTTGGTAACCGGACTGAGAAGCGATAACTTTTAATACGAAACTAAAATGGCTGAATTAAATACCGGCGACGACGGCGGCGGCAAAGGCAAAAAGAAAGTTCGCAGTAAGAAACAGAACTCCAAAGTTGATTTAACCGCAATGGTTGACTTAGCTTTCTTGTTGATCACGTTCTTCATGTTGACAACATCTCTATCTAAACCACAATCCATGGACTTGGGTATGCCAGATAAAGATGACAAAACACAGATCGAAATCAAAATCGCTCAGGAGCGAACCATGAATATCGTAATCGGTCCGGAAGGAAAGCTGAAAAGCTACATGGGGCAATTAAATGAGCCTATCGAACCCGTAAAAGACTTCGCTTACGGAAAAGAAGGTATTCGTAAACATATCTTAGAAAAGATTGTTTCTGTACCTCAATTTATGGGCGATCCTAAAAAAGGGCTGATTGTTCTTATCAAAGCCGACAAAAAGTCAACGTATAAGAACCTAGTGGATATTCTTGATGAAATGGCAATTTGTAAAGTTCCCGTTTATGCCATCGTTGATATCACTAAAGAAGAATCAGCTCTATTTAAATAATCTGTCTGACAGACAAAATTGATGCAGTTATGAAATTAGATATCTATAGACAGAAATGGCTCGATCTCGTTTTCGAAGGTCGAAATAAAGAGTACGGAGCATACGAATTGCGTAAGAAGAATCCAAAAGTAACCATGCTAGCGCTACTGATTGGCGGCGTAGGTTTCATGCTTGCAGTTGGAATTCCAGGTTGGTTGCCCGACGGAAAAGATAAGGAAGAAGAAGAGAAAGTAACAATGGTCGATATGGCTAAATTAGCGCCACCACCACCAGACAAACCTCTTGTTCCACCACCACCGCCACCACCACCAGCTCCTAAGATTGATGAGGTGAAATTCGTGAAACCTAAAGTCGTTAAGAAAGAAGAAGTAGTTGAAGAAATTAAAACTATTGAAGAACTTAAAGACAAAAACGTGGGCGCAAAAGACGTTAAAGGTCAAGACGACGGTCGAATCGTAATCGAAGAACCAAGTGGAGACGGCCCAGCCGATTCTAAAGTGGTTGAAGACGAGACTGTGTACCGCTCAGTGCAGGTTAATCCTGAACCAGAGGGAGGTTTAAAAAAGTTTTATCAGTTTGTTGCAAATAACTTTCAAACTTCAGGTGAGGAAGAAGAAGGTACGGTAATTAAGGTACTCGTTTCCTTTGTAGTTGAAAAGGACGGTTCCTTGACAGATATTAAAATACTTCGTGATCCTGGAAATGGTTATGGGAAAGAAGCTATGCGAGTTTTAAAGAAAGCACCCCGTTGGAAGCCAGGTATCAATAACGGTAAAGCGGTGCGCGTTGCTTTCAATCTGCCAATTACCATCCAAGCGGGGTCAAATTAATGCCGTACCGAAATAATTCACATGAACGTATTCAGAAATCGCTTTCAGGGCGATTTCTGTTCTTTACAGGTATTTTGTTTTTTTGCGCGTATCTGGTTTTAGGTTTGATGATCATTTTCTATAAAGCCATTCCTTTTAACCTTTCCGATAATTATCGCATACTCTTTGGTAGCATCTTAATTATCTACGCTTTCTTTCGTTTTATACGATTAATGCAACAACAAAAAATAAGAAGATGAAACGGATATTTGGATTATTATTACTGCTACTTTTCTGCACTTGTGGAAAGTCGGGAAGTGAATCGGACACCATCTTAGAGGGAACCGCAACTGTTTTGGTAGAAAAAACAATACTGCCAATAGTTGAAGAACAGCAACAAGTTTTTGAAAGTCAGTATCGCGGTCGGCTAACTTTAGTGCCGGCAACAGAAGAACAAATTCTGAAAAGCCTTGCGGAAGATAAAGCACGTTTGGCATTTTTGCCTCGAAAACTGAGTGCAGCAGAAGAAAAAACGTTTACAGACAAAAATATTACAGCGAAAATTACACCCTTTGCATCCGATGCACTCGTTTTTTTTAAGAATAGAAGCCTTCCTGATACCTTACTTCGTGAAGAGGAAGTCTTAAAATTATTTAAAATGCAAGAGTCAAGTATTCAACAATTGATATTTTGCAATAGCGATTTGAGTTTGTTAAGTGAACTAATGAACCGCGCCGTAGGAAACGAAAAAATAGAATCCGACCGTATATTTGGTTTCGATACTGAAATGGAAGTCGTTAATTATCTTTTAAAGAATCCAAATGCGATAGGCGTTTTACCGTTAAATCGAGTACTTTCGCCTTCGTATGAATTCGAACAAGTATTGCCAAAGATCAGAGCGATGGCGGTAAAAAGTGTTAAAATGAAAGATGAGCTAAAGAACTATTACAAGCCCAATCAATCCAACGTAGCTGCCAATCTATACCCATTTTCACGAACGCTCTATATGTTAAATTATCAAGGAAAAGCCGGTTTAGGTATGGGTTTTGCCTCTTTTATTGCAGGAGATATCGGACAACGAATCGTACTTAAATCAGGTTTAGTACCCGTACGCATTCCTCCTCGAATAATCGCAACTCGTAAAAAAGTTATTAAAAATTAAATGAAAATTGTTATGAACAAGGTGAAATTTTTAAGCATTGGTTTATTTGCTTTTGCCACAGCAACCTTTGCACAGGATATTGAACAAGCCAAGAAAGCTATCGAAGCCGAGCAATATGAAAAAGCTAAAAAAATGCTTAAAGCCGCTATTGCAGCCAAACCAGATCAAGGAAAAGCCTATCTGATTTTAGGAAACGTGTACTTAACACAAAAAATCCAAGATTCGGCAGTAGCCACTTTTCAAGCCGGAACTGCCGTAAAAACCAACGGTAATTTCAACTACATCGGACTCGGACAAGTAGATCTGGATAACAACAATAAAACGGCCGCTACCGCAAACTTTAATAAAGCACTTGAGGTAGCTCGTAAAAAAGACTTCGAAGAATTGATGTATATCGGAAAAGCATACACCAATTCTACAAATGCCGATTACGCTAAAGCGCTAGAGTTTTTGAATAAAGCCAAAGAAATCGCACCAATGAATGCGCAAGTACAATTAGCACTGGGCGATGCATTACTCGGAAGCAAAAACGTGAACGACGCGTTCTCAGCTTACCGAAATGCTGCCGATACCGATCCAACGCTACTTCGTGCTAAATTGCAATTGGGCGTTCTTAAAAAAGGGTCGCGCGCGTTCAATGAAGCAAAAGCCGATTTCGACAACATTCTTGCTGCAAACCCAACCTACGGGCCAGCATTCCGCGAACTTGCCGAAACCTATTACGTTTGGGCACTCAACGATAAACCAAAATATGCCGAATACAACAAAAAAGCAATAGAATACTACGAAAAGTACATGAGCCTTACAGACTATTCGTTGGATTCAAGAATGCGTCATGCCGACTTCCTAGTACTCACCAAAGATTACAAAGGTCTCGAAGCAGAAGCCTCTGCCATGCAAAAACTCGATAAAGTAAATCCTAGAATTTTACGTTACCTCGGCTACTCGGCTTATCAAAACGGAAATGTAGATGCAGCTATTTCTGCCCTTAACGACTTTTTCTCTAAAGATAAAGCCAAAATTATTGGTCGCGATTATTTGTATCTGGGCTTGGCAAAAACACAAAAATCCTTAAAGACAACTCCAGGCGCCGACGGTAAAGACACGCACGCAATCGACGAGCCGCTTTTCATTGCAGGTATCGCCGATATCCGTAAAGGTGTAGAAATGGATCCGTCTATGGCAAACGAACTTAACGATTTTGGTAAAAAATTCTTTGACCTCAAATTGTACAAAGAAGCTGCTGCGATCTACGAAATCGCAACAACTAATCCAAAATCGCGTAACTTCTTGTACGACAATTTCTACCTAGGATATGCCTTGTACTTCTCGAACGCGAATAAAGAAGAAGGTCAAATGGATATTCCTGCGCTTAAAAAAGCCGATACCGCTTTCGCAAACGTAATTGCTGAAAGTCCAAATACACAGGATGCATACATCTATAGAGCTCGCGTTAATTCTTTAATCCCGAACGATACAATTGCCGAAGCAGAAATGGTTAAAAACTACGAAGAGTACGTAAAAGTAGTTACCGCTAAAGGAGCTGCAGAAGTAGCCAAAGAATCAAACAAAAAGAAATTTATCGAGGCATACAACAACATCGGAATTGTTTACGCAAAAACCGATAAAGTGAAAGCTAAAGAATACTTCGAAAAAGTGCTTGCTCTAGATCCAGCCGATGAAACAGCACTCAGTACACTCAAAATATTGAAGTAGTTTCTCAATGAAATAATACGTTAAATATCCAAAAGCCGGTCGCAACGATCGGCTTTTTTTAGGAATCGAAGTTTCTATAAATACGCTGCTTCAAAGGATATAAACCAAAGAATTGACCTATATTTGCAGGCTTTTTTACAACTATGGCATTACCTTTTGAAATACAAGAACAAGTGAATCTCGGTTTGCAATTACCGCTCATGGAGGCCTTTTATACCGTCCAAGGCGAAGGCTATCACACCGGAACTCCCGCGTATTTCATCCGTGTAGGTGGTTGCGATGTGGGTTGCCATTGGTGCGACGTTAAGGAAAGTTGGAACGCCGATTTACATCCGCCTACTTCCGTAGAAAATATCGTTGCCGAAGCCGCGCGATTTTCAAAAACCATTGTCGTTACGGGAGGTGAGCCGCTAATGTGGGACATGAATCCGCTTACCCACGCACTCAAAAATGCCGGTATGCAAATTCACATCGAAACCAGCGGCGCCTATGCACTTACCGGAAACTGGGACTGGATTTGCCTTTCTCCCAAGAAAACAAAACTGCCTGTTGATGACGTGTATCAAAAAGCAAATGAACTAAAAGTTATCGTTTACAATAAAAACGATTTCAAATTTGCCGAAGAACAGGCCGCAAAAACCAATCCAAATGCGATACTCTTCTTGCAGCCCGAGTGGAGTAAACGCGATGAAATGACACCGCAAATCGTCGATTACGTGATGCAAAATCCCAAATGGCGCATCTCTTTGCAAACGCACAAATTCTTGAATATTCCTTAAAACCTGAGTTCGATTCAAAAATTGCGGTCAGAAAACAGATGAATGGTTGATTAATACCGATTGGGACTGTAAAATAGGCTAAAGAAAAAAGATTGTTTTTGAGGCAGAACAATGCAAAAAAATGTTGCATAGCTGCGCTACGGAAAATTTTTTTAAAGCAGTTATGGCTTAAAAACATTTTTTTATTAGGCTGTTTTATAGATCCAATTGGTATAAAAGGCAGATTTTTATTGGGATACTGTAGTATCGCAAAAAAATCTAACGAAGTAGGCAGCCGTTGATCTGTTTAGCGTGAAAGACAATTCTTTCCAATCCTATTTGATTTTACAAATTATCGATTTCAAGCGATCTGACAAAGATTTTTAATCGAACACAGGTTGAAAGTTCCTCGCTTAGTTTTTGGGCGGCATTTCGCGCTTTCCACTACAAGTACGCAGTAGCAAAACCGCATTTTAACATGAGTATTTCAAACTGCAAGGGCTTCTAAGGTCGCCTTGCATTTTTGTAAACTGCTGGTTTTGCTACTTTGCGTGCTTTTCGTTTCAATCGCGGCCGCGGCAATCGTTACCCAAAAGTCGTTACCTATTCTAATTCTTTCAACAACGCCGAAACCGAGGCTTCCGTTTCCGTTAGCTTCGCTTTGCAAATTTTTATCAATAAGCCGGCGCGCGCCACTTTTTCCGACAGCACATCTACCGCAATTTCGCCGCGTTCCATTTCCAAAACCAAACGATTTAACTCTTCGAATGCTTCCGTATAGGTAATTTCAACTTGCTTCGTTTTCATTTTTTTCAATCAATTTCGTTTGTACTATGCCGTCATAAAGTTCGATTTCCAATTCCTGACCGGATTTCAACTTCTTTGCCGACGTAATTATTTTTCCGTTTCCGCGCACCAATGCAAATCCCCGTTGCAACACCGATCGCGGATGCAAAACCGCAACCGTTCGCTCCAAATGCGTTAACTCCTGCTGCTGCATTTCGAGTTTTCGAACTGATTTTTCGGCAACTTGCCCAGCAAAATAGTTCAACTTTCCACGTTGGTTTCCCACCATTCTTTCGGTCGAGAGCGTAATCCGATACTGCTGTTCGCGCAGCGCCAACGAACTGCGTTGAAGCTGTTTTCCAGTACTGGCTTTAAAGGTTTCCGACTGCCGTTGCAAGTACACCAACAATCGTGCAGTAAACAGTTTCGTTGCCGCAACCAGTGATCTTTGATTCGCATCGATTTTCTGTTTGTTTTCGCGTAGGATTTTTTCCGTTAATGCACGAATTTTCTCTTTAGCTCGTGAAAGCTCGTCGTCGAATCGGCGAAAGTGTTGCAGCAATAATTCGGCAAGTTTAGTTGGTGTAATAGCGTTGGTATGTGCAACCAATTCGGTTACGGTTAAATTGGTCGCATGTCCAATTCCGGTTAAAACCGGCAGCGGAAAACTAGCCACCGCCCGCGAAAGTTCGTAATTGTTGTAACAACTTAAACCTACATCGCCGCCACCACCGCGAATAATGGCCACCGCATCGAACTCGTCTTGCGTTTTTGCAATCTCCCGCAATTGCTGCTGTATGCCCGTTACCGCCTGCTCGCCTTGTAGTATCGATGGGAACAAGCGTAAATCAAAACAATATTTTTCACCCGATTGCGCTAAAATCTGCAAAAAGTCGGCGTATCCTTTCGAACTTTCTACCGAAATTATAGCTAAGCGTTTCGGTACCAAAGGCAGTGTTTTTCTTTTGTTCGATTCATAAATACCTTCCTTTTTAAGTTTGGCAAGCGTCAGGTTTTTCTCCGCTTCTAAATCGCCTAAACTGTATTTCGGATCTATTGCTTTGATTTGCAAACTCAAACCGTACATACCGTCGAAAACAACTTTTACCAGCATAAGTACTTTTATGCCGTCTCGAATGGGTTCGTTTAGTAACTCTAGAAACTTATTGTTGGCTGTGTCAAAATCGTTTTTCCACATTTGCCCGCGAAACTGCGCCACGATTTTTCCGTCTGTCTTTTCTACTAATTCTGGATACGCATGTCCGGAATGCGGGTAATAATTGAGTTTGTTTATTTCTGCAACGACCCAATAGTGGTTTTTGTACGTTTTTTCTATAACCGATTTCAAGCTGTTGCCTAAATCCGTTAACGTGTATGTTTTTACAGTGGTTTCCATCAGCAAATAGCCCAATTAATTTTTGCCAAATAATCGTGGTGTTTTCCTTCAAAAACACGTTCGGCAATCAAACCAACGGTTTTGGCTTTTTGGCGTAAGGTTTCAAAATCAACGTACAACCATTTAAACGACTCACGGTGGCCACGATAACTTAAATGATAGTCGAGTTCGCCGTAGTACGACGCTCCGTTTAATATCGATTCCGCATCCTCCTCGTCTTCAAACATGTAGGCTAAATCGCTACTG
Source organism: Pseudanabaena sp. UWO311 (assembly GCA_943371725.1). Lineage (GTDB taxonomy): Bacteria > Bacteroidota > Bacteroidia > Flavobacteriales > Flavobacteriaceae > Flavobacterium. The sequence goes on from CALRVY020000029.1 coordinate 16,891, forward strand.
TCGAGCAAAATTTGGCCGCCAGGCGTTAGTTTTTGGGCAATTTGCTGTAAGAAATGAGGCAAATTGTCTAAAGTTCCGGCCAAACCGCTGCCGTTCATCAATATTAAAACCGTATCAAAACTGGAGTCGGGAAAGTCGGTTATAGTACCCAAATGTGTTTGCAGTACGCCTCGTGCTGTTGCTATTCGAATCATGTGCTCGGACCGATCGCAAGCCACAACATTTTCGCCTTTTCCTTGTAAATACAAGCTATGCGAACCGCCGCCGCAGCCTAAATCCAGAATTTTGCCGCAGCATCGTGCCAAAGCATCGCGTTCTAATGCGGGCATTTGCAAGCTATCGCGCAGCAAATATTTCATAGAAATGCGATCGGCAGCCGAAATAGATGTCGACGCGTACAAAGGAAATTTCTTTTTGTGGAAAAAGAAATCCGACAAAGCTGAACCAAATAAATCTGTCAATGGATGAGAATTTGCTGGCGCCGTCTTAAATTAGCGCAAAAATTAACCTTGGAGTCATTCGAAAAAACGGCCCGCGAAAGATTTAGTGAAAATAAAAAATATCTTTCAAAGTTAAAAAAGAAAGCACCGGCAAAATTAGATTCGGTTATGCAACAATTGCACGACGCCGAATTTAAACGCACCGATTGCTTGACTTGCGCCAATTGTTGTAAAACAACCGGGCCGCTTTTCACCAAATCGGATGTGGAGCGGATTGCAAAAGTACTTCGTTTGAAACCAGCTGCATTTGAACAACAGTATTTACGCACCGATGAAGATGGCGATTTGGTTTTACAACAAGTGCCTTGCGTGTTTTTGGATGCCGAAAATTATTGCACCATTTACGAGCACCGCCCGAAAGCGTGTCGCGAATATCCGCATACCGATCGGCCGAAGTTTCATCAAATCACAGAACTCACAGCTCAAAACACCTTGGTTTGTCCGGCAACCTTACGAATTGTCGAGGCATTAAAACAAAAATTACCGCTCTAAGTTTTACACAAACAAATCCTCTTCGTGGAATTGCAAGTAGTCTTCAGCGGCTTCACGTCCACCAATGAAATCGACCAGCTTGTCGATAGCGGTTTGTAAATACGCTAATATTTGTTGCACCCAAGATTTAGCGATTTCGAAATACGTTAATCCGATTTCGATGTAGTAGTTAATTTGGTCGACAAACGCATGGAGTATATCCATAAGATTGAGAAGGAAATCTGCTTTTTTCATAGCTGTAACGGTTTGATACGTCACTAAATTACTTTTTTGGTTTTTGTTATCCTACTTGATTAGTGATACTTTAACACGAAACGTTTCTGGTGCACGATTTCGCACAAGGGATGGCAACGAAAATAAAAGAGTTTGGGCGCTTTTGAAGCCCGGATTTGGGTGGCGACCAGCGGAAGCCGACCGAATACGTTGGCTGAAACAGCGCCCAAGCGGTTTTATTGCAGTGAACAGCCCGACCTGCCGCATGCGCTTCGATGAGTTTTCATGCGGCAGGATGTGCCCAAAAAAAACTACAGCGAAGCCGATTGATAAATGAGGTATTTCTGGCGCTGATTTTTGAATTCGATTAAACCGCTTTCCCAAGTCGCGCGAATTTCGGAAGCCGACATGCCGCTCTCGATTTGTTGCTGCAATTTGGCAGTTCCGGCCAGACGCTCGAAATACGACGTAAAAAATTTCGACTTATCAGGCGTGTCTTTGTACGCTTGAATCAACCATTTAAGTTCAAGGCGATCGATAAACGGATGCTCGGTCAAATCTTCGCCGTAACAATCTTTTCCATTGTACGGCGGATTTTTACTTCCTAAATTCGGCTCAGGCGTAAAGCAAAACGTATAATTCGTGAGGTACGGCGATCCGAAAATTTGAAACTGCTTGTTGGTGCCGCGGCCTACACTAACATTGGTGCCTTCGAACAAGCAAAGTGAGGCGTACAGATTGATAGACAAATCGTTAGGTAGGTTAGGAGAGGGGCGAACCGGAAGCGAATACGGCATGTCGCGTAGGTAACCCGAACACGCAATCACGTATAACATGCATTTCTTTCCGTTTGCCAGCCAACCTTCACCGTTAATCATGCGCGCGTATTCGCCTATGGTCATTCCATGCAAAACAGGAACCGGATGCATACCCACAAACGATTTTTTTTCGGGTTCGAGTATGGGGCCGTCGACAATCTTGCCATTCGGATTCGGTCGATCGAGCACCACAACAGCAATTCCTTTCTCAGCGCAAGCCTCCATTAAATAGTGCAAACTGCTGATGTACGTGTAAAAGCGCACGCCAACATCTTGTAGGTCGAAAACCATAATGTCTACGCCATCGAGTTGCTCGGGAGTAGGTTTCTTTTTGTCGCCGTACAGCGAGATAATCGGCAGATTTGTTTTGGTGTCTTTGCCGTCGGAGATGAGTTCGCCGTTATCGGCTGTACCTCTAAAACCGTGTTCGGGCGCGTAAATTTTCGTGAGATTTACGTTTTTTTCAATGAGGAAATCAACCAAGTTTTTGCCTTCCACCACAGCCGATTGGTTGGTGAGTACGCCCACGCGCTTGCCTTCAAGTAGTTTGCTGTAACCGTTGAAATTAAGCGCGCCCACGCCAAAAATTTCGGTTGGTGGTTCTTGCGTTACGATACTTTCGATGATTTCGGGTTCTTTGACGGCCGCTTTTTCGTGGTGTGGTTTGTGCGGAACTGCAGTTTTTGTGCTTGTGCACGAATAGTTTAGCATCAACAAAAGGAGTGTCGACGCAAGTGTCCAGGCGTTTTTATGTACTTTCGGAAAAATCGATCTCGTGTTCAAGGCAGTTTTGGCTAATTTTATGGCAAATTTAAATAGCGCTTTTTGTGAATACGCCATTGTTTATTGCATCTAGACTCGTCAAATCAAAAGGGCGTAAAAATAGTATATCTGGACCTATTATTAAAATTGCAATTGCAGCAATTGCTGTGAGCATGTTAATGATGGTCGTTTCGATAGCAACAGGTATAGGTTTGCAACGAAAAATTCGCGAGAAAATTGCGGCTTTTAACGGGCATATTGCTATTTCAAATTTTGATGAGAACGAGAGTAAGGTGTCGGTAAATCCGATATCTACCAAGCAATCGTTTTATCCGAAGTTCACCGCCATACCCGAAGTCACGCATATTCAGGGAGTGGCAACGAAAGCCGGTATTATTAGAACACCAAAAGCTTTTGAAGGCATTGTTTTTAAAGGCGTTGGTGCCGATTTTAAATGGGATAATTTCGACGAGTACTTGATTTCGGGACGATTGCCAAAATACGGAGCTGAAATAAGCAACGAGGTTTTACTGTCGCAACATTTAGCCGATCGACTCGGGTTAAAATCGGGCTCAAAATTTGTAACATTTTTCATGCGCGATTCAGCGGCTACGCAACCCTTTCGACGCAGTTTTACCGTAGTTGGAATTTACAATAGCGGATTTAAAGATTTCGATCAGTCGTATATAATAGGCGATTTGAAACAGGTTCAACGCATGAATAAATGGCGTTCGGATCAAGTGGGGCATTTCGAATTGTTTGTTTCCGATTTTGATCGCTTAAAAGAAATTGGTGAATGGGTGTACGAGGAAATACCGTCGACACTCAATGCAGAAACCATTTTAAAGAGCCATAGTTTTTTATTTGAGTGGATGGCTTTGTTTGATTTTAACATTTGGCTCATTATCGGTTTAATGGTTGCGGTGTGTAGTATTAATATGAGCGTCGCTTTATTGGTACTTATTTTAGAAAAAACCAAATTGGTAGGTATGCTCAAGGCATTAGGCGCAGGAAATTGGTTTGTTCGAAAAGTGTTTATTTATCAAGCTTTCTTTTTAATTAGTCGCGGTTTACTGATCGGCAATGGATTGGGTTTTTTGGTAATTGGAATTCAGTACTTTTTCGAGCCGATCACGTTAAATCCGGATAGTTATTACGTGACAGTGGCGCCAGTATATTTGAATATGCCGCTTATTATTGGTGTTAATTTGCTAACAGTGGCTGTTTGTTTGCTGGTTTTAATCATACCGTCATATTTAATTACAAAGATTTCTCCTGTTAAGGCAATTACGTATTCTTGATTTTTGTTTTTTATTTGGGCAGCCCCTCGCCAGTTTAGTGGAAATACGTTTGAACCTGAGTTCGATTTAAAAATTGCAGTCAGAAAACAGATAAATGGTTGACTACAAGGCAGAATTTTTTTGGGATACTGTAGTATCTCAAAAAATTCTAACGAAGTAGGCGACCGTTTATCTGTTTAGCGTCTGGGTCGTTCAAATCTAACGATACTATATTTTACAATTTATTCATTTTCAGCGTTCTGATAAAGATTTTTAATCGAACTCAGGTTTTGAGGCTTCGGGCCGGGCCTTTCACTACAAGCGCGTTTGTTTCAAACCGTTCGGCGGCGCTGCGGCGGGGCTTCTGAGGTCGCCGCGCCGCAGCGGCCTTCACAGGTTTTCAACTGCAGCGGCTTTTCGTTGCAGTCCCTGCTGCGGGTTGCGTTACCAAAAATCGTTTCCGTAAGCACGTTGTTTGTAAAAGTACATTGCTAATAGTACGCTAAACGAACGCTTGTGTTGTTAGAGGTTGTTTGCAATCCGGTTTCTGCCCCTTTGTCTATCAGCGAGTTAAAAAATAAATGCAAAATAGTTGCGAAAAAGTTTGGAAAAGGGGTTTTAGAAACACTACTTTTGCACCCGCTAAACCGAACAGGAGCGGCGTAAGTTCTGTGTTTTTTTGGGGATGATTTAGATAAGC
>CALRVY020000030.1:0-21420 GCA_943371725.1 Pseudanabaena sp. UWO311
CACCACGGTTTGCCACAAACAACCACAAGCCGCCATAACTCGCGGCTTAAGCGGTCAAATCGAGGATAAAAACGGTCGGTTTTCATGCCAATTCCTGTTCTTTCCCCTCGCGTTTTTGAAAAACAAAAATTTCTAAAAATATGCGGAAAAACCGTAATCAATATTTGAAAACAGTTACTAATTTCGCTTCGTAATCGACTACAAAACGCTCACAGTCAATCGAAAAAACTATAAAACAAAGTTTGGTAAAAACTGTTTCAGAGCACCACCTTATTTTCTATAATGTAAATAATCTTGAAGTATGATCGCTGCTGCAATCTTATCTACTGTGCCTTTGTCGCGACGTTTTTGTTTCGAAATTCCGCTATCAATCATCGTTTGGAATGCCATTTTGGAACTAAAACGCTCGTCGATGCGAACCACTGCTATGGCGGGAAACTCTTGCTGGAATTTTGCGATAAATTGGTTTATTGCCGCAGCAATTTGCGAATCGGAACCGTCGAAACGTTTAGGCTCGCCAACAAGTAAGGTTTCAACGGCTTCGGTTTGGAAATACTTCGTGAGAAAAGGAAACAATTCCTTGGTATCGACAGTTGTTAACGGCGAAGCAATGAGTTGCAGCTCGTCGGTAACGGCTATACCGCAGCGTTTGCCTCCGTAATCGATTGCCAAAATGCGTTTATTCATGCTGCAAAGATGCGAAACTATGCGTCAGCGACGAAATGAAATGCCAGCGAAAGTGTTGGAGTTGCTGCTGTTGGAATCGATTTATAAACTGGAACTCTAACTGCGACACGCCGTAGCTTGGTAGTTGCGAGGAAAATCAACTTTTAAAGAACGTTTTTAGATAATTCTCAGTATTTTTGCATGCTTTTTTTGGGCAACGATTTTCGCGTTAGGGATGGCAGTGGAAAGCCTTTTTTGGGCTGAGCGGCCTAGCTTGGAAAAGCCCAAAAAAGCTTGTAACGTACAGCCCGACCCGGCTTCGCTCGGACTGCGCTGGGAAACGCCGGGTAACGCCCAAATAAAAAAATGAATTCTAAAAAAGTTGCTTTTTACACGCTTGGCTGCAAGCTGAACTTCTCGGAAACTTCGACTATTGCGCGCAGTTTCACGCAGGAGGGTTTTGATCGCGTCGATTTTGAGGAAGTGGCTGATATTTACGTTATTAACACTTGTTCGGTAACGGAAAATGCCGATAAACAGTTCAAGCAAATTGTTCGGAAAGCGCAAAAGCTAAATCCAACTGCGTTTGTAGCAGCAGTAGGTTGTTACGCGCAGCTAAAACCAGAGGAATTGGCGGCTGTAGATGGTGTTGACTTGGTTTTGGGTGCAACGGAAAAGTTTAAAATTACCGATTATTTAAACGATTTGTCGAAAAACGATCGGGGTGAAATACATTCGTGTGAGATATCGGAAGCCGACTTTTACGTAGGCTCCTACTCTATTGGCGATCGTACGCGGGCATTTCTTAAAGTACAAGACGGTTGCGATTACAAATGTACGTATTGCACGATTCCGTTGGCGCGCGGAATATCGCGTTCTGATGCGTTGGAAAACGTACTGAAAAATGCCGCTGAAATTGCCGCACAAGACATCAAAGAAATTGTGTTAACCGGCGTAAACATTGGTGATTACGGTAAAGGAGAATTCGGAAATAAAAAGCACGAACACACCTTTTTAGAATTAGTACAAGCTTTAGATGATGTTACAGGAATTGAGCGTTTGAGAATCTCGTCGATTGAGCCAAACTTACTCAAAAACGAAACCATTCAGTTTGTAGCGCAAAGCAAGACTTTTGTGCCGCATTTCCATATTCCGTTGCAATCGGGCAGCAACGACATTTTGAAAAAAATGAAACGCAGATACTTGCGCGAACTTTACCAAGACCGCGTTACAGCGATTCGCGAGGTGATGCCGCATGCGTGTATTGGCGTGGATGTAATTGTTGGATTTCCGGGTGAAACCGATGCCCACTTTTTGGAAACCTATCAGTTTTTGAGCGATTTGGATATTTCGTACCTACACGTTTTTACGTATTCGGAACGCGACAACACGGAAGCCGCCGCAATGACCGAAGTGGTTGAACCTGCTGTGCGTGCTAAGCGAAGCAAAATGTTACGCGGATTATCGGTTAAAAAGCGTCGCGCGTTCTACGAATCGCAATTAGGCACCAAGCGCACTGTTTTATGGGAAACCGAGAATCGTTCGGGCTACATGCACGGGTTTACAGAAAACTACGTAAAAGTGAAAAAGCCGTGGAATCCGGAGTTTGCCAATGTTTTGGAAGCGGTGATTTTAACGAAAATCGACGACGACGGTTTGGTTCGCGTTGCACCTCAGGTGGAGTAATCGATTTACATGACTTAACTCTTAGGATAAAAAATTAATTTTTAAGCATAATACCGATGAATACTGCCGCTACAAATCAGCTTACTTCATTTTCTGCCCATTTGGATTTACAGTACGAAAAAAAAGGTACTGCAGAGCGCGATCTTTATGAAGCCGAATTCGAAGCTTTTAAACTCGGTGTGATGCTTCAAGAATTGCGTAAAGAACAAGGTTTGACGCAAGAACAGCTGGCCGAAAAATGCGGAACAACCAAAAACTATATTTCGCGTATTGAAAACGATGCGAGCGATATTCGGCTTTCAACGTTGATGCGCATCATCCGAGATGGTTTAGGAGGACAATTGAAAATTACGGTCGATTTTTAACCGAACAAATTAGAAAATAAATCACTTTCGGATTTAATTTTTTTGGCAGCTAATCCCGCCATTTGCTTCAAGTACGCAATAAAACCAAGTATTTTGCATGTTCAGCACGTGGCTTCCGCTGGTCGCCACAGCTTCCGGCAAAATAGCTTGGTTTTATTTTGCGCGCTTTTCGCGGCTGTCGGGGCTGAGAAAAACGTTACCAAAAGTTACGTTCTTATCAGAAAACGTTGCCTAATAACCTGAGTTCGATTTAAAAAATTGCGGTAAGAAAACAGATAAATGGTTGATTACGAGGCGTATTTTTATTGGGATACTGTATTATCGCAAAAAAATGCAACGAAGTAGGCGGCCACTAATATGTTTAGCGAATTATATTGAATTACGCTAACAGTTAACTAAATCAAAAGAGCGATCTGAAAAGGATTTTTAATCGAAGTCAGGTTGTCACTATTTTTTATTGACAATTCGGATCAAGATGCCTTTTAATTGTGCCACCCGGACAAGTCGGAATTAAATCAAAAGGAAAACGATTTCCATCTTCATCCTCGATCTCAAGTAACGTTTGAACGCGATCGCCATCATCATCGATATCAATAAAATCTGGTGAATTATCGCCATCGGTATCGTCGTTCCAAGGATTATTATCGTTGTTCAAGTCTTCGAATTTGGTTAAAATACCGTCGCGATCATGATCACGTTCGCGTATTCTGTGCAATCGTACCGTAAAAACAAGTGGCGAATAAGCTGGAATTCCCGTTCTTGCTCCCGAAAAATACCCTAATCCACTGGGTATAAACACCACTGCTACTCCCGAATTTTCAAACGAAAAAGTTCCATCAGGATTTGTAATCAAAGACGTGGATGCGTTTAAACTAGTTAGAATCTGACGAAATCCTGGAATAACTACCGCCGACGACTCCGCCGACGAAACCGGAGGATAGGTAAACCACAAACCGTTGGTATTGCGATCAAATTCCGTATTATCCAAACGCCAACCTCGATAACTAACAAAGGTTGAATCAACAGTTTTTGGCATTGCTCCACCACCTTGATTCAATGTTAAGTAGTACAGTTTATACTCAGTATTGTCAATCAAAGTCGCATCAACTGCATTCGATGTGCGCACATCTGATTTTACCACCTTCGATTGTAAAGGGATTTCTGTATTATCCCAAATCGAAACTAAATTGTTGGGATTGCCTGTCGGAATAGGCGTAATTACAACATCGAGCTGACCGTCAACGTTTGTCACCGCAACCGAATGTGTTTTTAAGTAGGTTTCAATCGCTGATAAATCAGTAGCGTATTGTTCGGCAAAATCTCTTGGTGGCTCTACAGTTGCATTATTGTCTCTTTCACAAGAATAAAAAAGGATGACTCCTAAAAACAGCGCCGATAATATCTTAACTTTGTTCATGTAATTTTGTGCATTTTTCAGCGCGCAAGATACAATTAAGATTTTTTTGAATTCGAACTTTAACGCCTTATTTAAAAATGCGAATCGACAAGTTTCTTTGGTGCGTTCGTTATTATAAAACCCGGAATATGGTAACCGAAGCCTGTAAAAAAAATCAGGTTTGGGTAAACGGACAGCTGGCAAAACCTGCTAAAGAAGTTTTTCCAGGAGATGAAATCGCTTTCAGACGTGAACAGTTAACAAGAACAATCAAAGTTTTAGATTTACCATCAAGTCGTATGTCGGCAAAATTGGTTGATATTTATCGCAAAGACATTACACCCGAAGAAGTCTATGCCCAATACGAATTGCTTCAACTTGGCAAAGATCACAGCCGACGTTTTGGCGATGGGCGACCAACGAAAAAAGACCGCCGCGATTTTGAAGATTATTTTAACGAAGATTCTGTATCCTTTGAACCATGAGTCAACATATTATTCTAAACCACGAACAAATTAGCCACAAAATAACGCGAATGGCGTACCAAATTTACGAAACCTTTATCGACGAAGATCGCGTCGTTATTGCTGGTATTCAAGGAAACGGTTACCGACTAGCGCAATTACTCGCCGAAGAAGTTGCACGAGTTGCTCCTTTAAAAACGGTTTTGTGTGAAATTCGTATGGACAAAAGTGCGCCGCGAAACGGTATTAGTAGTGAACCACCTATGGAAAACTTCGCAGACAGCGGACTTGTTCTTGTTGATGATGTTTTGCATTCAGGTACCACCTTAATTTATGCCGTGCGCTATTTCTTAGATATTCCCTTACGAAAGTTTAAAACGGCAGTATTAGTTGATCGCAATCATAAAATGTATCCCGTGAAAGCCGACTTTAAGGGTATTTCGCTATCTACATCGCTACAAGAACATGTTGAAGTGGTTCTAGACGGACCCGAGCGGGTTGCTTATTTGCGATAAGGCACTATATAATTCTTCAACTACAACCGCAGTAGTTTTTCCCGAAGTGGAAATTACATGCTTAGCCGTTCGGTAAAAATGTTCTCGTTCGAACAAATGTTGACCTATATATGACGGTAAATCTTCAACCTCTGCCAAAAGTGGTCGACTTCGAATTTCATCTCCTAATCGAGATACCAACGTGGGTACATTAGCGTGAAGATAAAAAGATAGGTGCGGACTGTTGGCAATAATTTCAGCGTTGTTTGCGTAACAAGGTGTACCGCCACCTAAACTAAGTACCATAAACTCTGCTTGGTCTAAAACTTCTACAAGCAACTGATGTTCAAGCTTTCGAAAATAAATTTCACCCTTTTCTTTAAAGATATCAGAGATGCCTTTTTGCTCTTTTTGCTCGATAAAATCATCGAGATCGAGATGCTTTACCAGCAACTTTTCAGCCAACAATTTTCCTACTGTCGACTTTCCAGAACCTGCATAACCCATCAAAACAACAGTCGATTTTAAGCTAAATTGCTGCATATAAATTAGTTATCAAACAAAGTATAAAAAAGGTAAATTTAAAGGAAATATCTGTTGAAAAATACAGAATAACGCTGTATATTTGCACCCGCATTCAGCAAAGTTAAAAAGACTCGATAGCTCAGTCGGTAGAGCACATCACTTTTAATGATGGGGTCCTGGGTTCGAGCCCCAGTCGAGTCACTTTTTTTTTGCTTTATGTTCCAGACTCGATAGCTCAGTCGGTAGAGCACATCACTTTTAATGATGGGGTCCTGGGTTCGAGCCCCAGTCGAGTCACGAAAGTCGGACGTATTGCGTTTGACTTTTTTTATACACGGCCAAGTGGAGAAACGGTAGACTCGCCATCTTGAGGGGGTGGTGCTCGCAAGGGCGTGTGGGTTCAAATCCCACCTTGGTCACTTTAAAGTCTGTTCTAACAGACTTTTTTTTATTCCCTACTTCCAACTTTTTCACTCCTCTTCTACACAAAAGTCGTTAACTCCTGCAAAAGAGAAATCCGCATCTCAAATCATTTTGCGGTTGATTCAACAAATAAATCAAAATTCCAAAAAACAACAATAACACAAAAAAATACTCACTTAAAGTCATAATAAACAACTGATTTAAAACTATTTAAAAATAATTCAAACTCCTTTTATCGCTTTAATCAACTGTTTAATAATTCCTAAAACTTAGCCAATAATTACTTTTGTTTAAGTAAATACCTATATTTGTTAAACAAAATAAGATTATGGCTTACGTAAAGAACATCTTGACGATTAAGGATCTCGAAAACTTAAGTGGTATTAAAGCACACACAATTCGTATTTGGGAGAAGCGCTACAATGTTCTCGAACCCAAACGAACGGATACCAATATCCGGTATTACGACTTAGCAAGTTTGCAAAAGTTGCTTAACATAACCTTGCTACACAATCACGGATATAAAATTTCCAAGATCTCGAAGTATCCAGAAGAAAAAATACCAGAACTCGTTAACGAAATCATTTCGTCGAAAAGCGTAAAAGTTCATGCCATCAGCGATTTCAAACTCGCTATGATGAATTTCGACCAAACGCTATTCGTTCAAACGTACAATAAACTGCTTTCTGAAAAGCCATTTCGCGAGATTTTCCACGAAATTTTCATTCCGTTACTAAACGAAATTGGTCTTTTATGGCAAACCGACACCATTAACATCGTACACGAACACTTTATAAGTCACCAGATTAAACAAAAAGTACTGGTAAATACTGAAAAAGCACAATTAAAAAGTCCGGAAAATACCGAACGCGCATACGTTTTGTACTTACCTTTGAATGAGATACACGAGTTGGGCTTACTCTTTGTAAACTACGAAATCATCAATGCTGGTTTCCCATCTGTTTACTTAGGCGAATCGGTTCCGATTGAATGTTTGGCCGATATGAAAAAAGCGTTCTCAGATATCACATACGTAACCTATTGCACCGTAGAACCAATCGCTGAAGAGATGAATGCCTACGTGCAAGCACTTAAAGAAACGCTCCTCACAGACGATTCCACAAAAATTGTACTGCTCGGAAAACAAGCGCAATTGGTGTCCGACAAACTGCTCGATAGCAGAGTCTCTGTTTACGAATCAATCAACACCTTTATCCGAACATTGTAGTTATTTATGAGTTTAAACGTTTCTATTATTGGCTCCGGCTTTTCAGCACTTTCGGCAGCATGTTACCTCGCAAAAGCTGGTCACCAAGTTCACGTTTTTGAAAAAAATGCAAGTATTGGCGGACGCGCACGTCAACTCAAAAAAAATGGTTTTACATTCGACATGGGACCAAGCTGGTATTGGATGCCCGACGTCTTTGAACGCTTTTTCGGCGATTTCAATAAAAAAGCGTCAGACTATTACCAACTCATTAAACTTGCTCCAGCCTACCGCGTTTTCTTTGGCGAAAATGAAAGTGTTGTAATCGACGACGAATTATCTAAAATCAAAGCTACTTTCGAAACCATCGAACCCGGAAGTTCATTACAACTTGAGCGCTTTATAGCAACAGCACGCGACAATTACCGAATTGCGATCGAAAATCTCGTATATCGGCCCGGCGAATCACCTTTAGAACTGGTAACACCCGAAACCGTTGGCAGATTAACGCAGTTTTTCTCAAACATAAGTGCCGATGTTCGCAAGCAATTTAAAAATGAAAAGCTCCGACAGATACTCGAATTTCCCGTACTTTTTCTAGGTGCCAAGCCTGAAGACACGCCATCGTTCTATAGTTTTATGAATTTCGCCGACTTCGGACTGGGAACATGGCATCCAAAAACCGGAATGTTCGATGTTGTTGACGCTATGGAACAACTTGCTATAAGTTTGGGAGTTACACTTCATACAAATGCACCGATATCTGAAATCGTTGTTGATAACGGCACGGCAAAAGGCATCATTGTAAACGGAGATTTTATCAAATCAGATGTAGTGGTTTCAGGTGCCGATTACGCCCATAGCGAACAACTCTTGCAACCGCAATACCGCATGTACAGTGAAAAGTATTGGAATTCGCGCGTTTTTGCACCTTCATCTTTACTATTCTATGTAGGTTTTAACAAAAAGCTCGAAAACATCAACCACCACATGCTTTTCTTTGATACCGATTTCAAAGCGCATGCAAAAGATATTTACGACGAGCCTCGTTGGCCTAACGAACCATTATTTTACGCGAACTTCCCATCTTTAACTGATGCAACGTGCGCTCCCGCTGGCTCTGAGGCAGGCTTTTTCCTGATTCCACTTGCTCCCGGAATTGAAGATACAGCAGAACTAAGAGCCGCATATTTTGACAAAATTTTAAATCGATTTGAACGCCTCACTAAACAAGACGTTCGAAATTATATTACCTTTAGTGAGTCTTTTTGTAAAAATGATTTTGTTTCCGAATACAACTCGTACAAAGGAAATGCTTATGGAATGGCCAACACTTTGCTTCAAACGGCCTTTTTAAGACCGAAATTGAAAAGCAAAAAAGTTAAACATTTATATTTTACCGGACAATTAACCGTTCCCGGACCTGGAGTTCCTCCGGCATTAATCTCAGGAAAACTAACAGCCGGTTTGGTAGAAAAATATTCTAATAGTTAAATTAGAACCTCATGAAAGCATTATTTGATCAAGTTTCGGGAAATTGCAGCAGAAAGGTAACAACCGCTTACAGCACCTCGTTTTCAACTGCAGTTAAAATGTTGGATAAATCCATCCGACAAGATATTTACAACATTTACGGATTCGTGCGCCTGGCCGATGAAATCGTTGACACTTTTCACGATTACGACAAAAAAACACTGTTCGAACGATTCGAAATAGACCTTGAAAACGCGCTTAAAGACAAGATTAGCTTAAATCCAATCCTGAACGCTTTTCAATTTACCGTGCACAAATACAATATTCCGCGCGACTTAATCGATGCGTTTATGTACAGCATGCGATTGGATTTACACAAAACCGTTTACAGTACGCCCGAAGAACTCGCACAATACGTTTATGGTTCAGCCGACGTTGTTGGACTCATGTGTCTTAAAGTATTTGTGAAAGGAAACGACAACCAATACGAAGCACTCAAAGTTCCAGCAATGAAACTCGGTTCAGCCTTCCAAAAAGTGAACTTCCTTCGCGATCTTAAAGCCGATTTCGAACAACTAAGTCGTACGTATTTTCCACACGCCGATTTAGCCAACCTCGATGAAAAGTCAAAACGAACCATCGTTAAAGAAATCGAAGCCGAATTCAGAGAAGCCTTCGACGGTATTTTGCTCCTACCCGATTCAGCGAAATTTGGCGTGTACACTGCTTTTGTGTACTATCAAAAACTATTGAAAAAATTAAAAGAAACGCCTTCCGAGAAAATAAAATCAGCTCGAATTCGCGTTAACGATTATCAAAAGTTACAGCTCTTTGCACGCTGTTATGTATCTTACCGACTAAATTTATTATAACTATGTGGATTCATATTATCGTTTTTTTACTCACTTTTTTTATGATGGAATTTATGGCATGGTTCACACATAAATACGTCATGCACGGATTTCTCTGGAACTTACACGCCGATCACCACAAAAAAGATCACGAAAGCTGGTTCGAACGCAACGATGCATTTTTCATTTTTTACGCCGTTGTTAGTATCGGATTCTTCTTGCTCTGGAATAACGGGATTCTCGAAATTGGTTTAGCTATCGGCCTCGGAATTTTTGCTTACGGCTTGGTGTACTTTCTGGTACACGATATTTTTATTCACCAACGTTTTAAATTGTTCCGAACTGCCAACAGCCGCTACGCAAAAGCCGTTCGCCGAGCACACAAAATGCACCACAAGCACATTGGAAAAGATAAAGGCGAATGCTTCGGAATGCTACTCTTTCCTTTGAAATATTACAAGAATAGCTAATCGCATAGCTTTAAAAATTGCAGTAATCCAAGAAACATATCAGCTTTGTTTCTTGGATTTTTTTTTACGGTCTAAATGTGTAAACTCAAGCAGCTAAATCAATTTTTGATGTTTTTTACCGTGAGTTCGATATAAAAATCGAAGTTAGCAATCATTTAAATACCTGATTACAAGACGTATTTTCTTTAGGATATCGAGGTGCCTTAAAAAAACGCGGTCGGGAATTTTTATCATGATAGCTCAAATTATCACTTAAAGCAACCTAACAAAGATTTTTAGGTCGAATCCACGATTTTTAGGAAGCTCATCCGCCTATCCACTGCAAGTTTGCGCACTTAAAATCGGTTTTGTCTGGCGCTGCAAAGCGCTTCCTTCGGTCGCATTTGCAACTGCCGTCAAAACACAATTTCAAGCACACAAAGCTTTCCGTTTCTATGCGGGCTAGGCAATACGTTACCCAAAATTCGGAAATACTAAATTCTTTCCACAAAAAAAGTCGCTCCAAAAAAGCGACTCTTATAAAGTTTTAAAACGTGTTTTCTACTTTTGAAATACTTCCAAAGGCTTCAGCTGTTCCATGTTTAAATTTCCTTGCTGCAACATCGTTAGTAAAGAAGCAAAGCTATCGGCAGTCATTTTCGAACCTAAAATCCGAACTAATACAAAACCACTTTCGCTTTCATAACCAAAGAGTACAAACTCATCCACTGCATTTTCGGTACCAAGTGCCTTTACAACTGCACCCGATTTTCCAGATCCAAATCGCATCAATTGCTCGTACTTTTTATCTTTTAAAAGTTCCGTCACTTTTGCTTTTTCAGCAACATAAACCGAATCAGTCTCCGGAGTTTTCTTAAAAGCTAAGATGTTAACTTTTTTGAATTGATCAAGCGCTTTTGATTGTTCAACAGTTAATTTCGATTTATCTAAACCCAACATTTGCGGCGAAACATCCATAAAGATAAAATCTTTCTTTTCTTGATTTTCTACAAAATACGACTCAACAGTCGGGCTAGAATTGCACGAAGCAAGCAACAAGGCTGTACCTAACAAACCGAATAACAACTTTTTCATGATACTACTTATTAGATTTAGAAGCGCGCTTAATATCTTCGCCTCCAGGTAAATTCATTCGATCAGTCAATACAGACAAATCGTCCAAATCAAATAATCCCGTTAAAGATAGTATAACCGATTCGTCTTTGCCACTTCCTTCGATAAACATTAGTAATTCTGCAATCTGCGATTCTTTGGGTCCTGATTTCACAGCTATTCGAATGTTCTTGCCTTTATCGTTAATGCGCATCAAATCTTCTAAACCTGCCGTACGCATATACTTGTTTGCGGTAGCCTTCATATCGGCAGCTATTTTCGAATTGGTCGTCGAAAACACGCGAAGATTATCCAAATTCTTTACCAACTTCATAAACTGCTGGGCATCTTTGTCTTTGGTATTAACTTTTCCCATCATTTCAAACATTTTCTTATTGACGATCACTGCGGTAACATCGTCTGGGCCATCGAATTTATCGAAAACCGATTGGCCAAAAAACAGGCTTGGTACTAAAGCCAAAACCATTGTAAGGAGGAACTTTTTCATGATAACTAAATTTAATTGATTGATGATTATTCTTCTGTTTCTTTATTTTCTTCTGTTACGTTTATTTCTTTCTTAAAAACCCGATTCTTACTCTCTTCTACATTTTCCAAATATTGCACGCTTTCAACACCTTTGTTAATGTGTCCAGAAAGCATCATTAGCGCTTTTTGAGTTTCCTGATACGCTTCTTGCGGATCGTTTATCACTCCCGATTTGCCTGTACTTGCCGTTCCGTAAAACGAGTAATAGCCAATTCCAAAAAGTATCAAAACAGCCGCCGCAGCTGATATAAAAGTGTATTGACGCTTGCGCAGGCTATGCAATTGCTTCACAGGCAAACTCACTTCTTTTTCTTGTACAAAAAATCCAAAATAACTTCTATATATTTCTAGCTCTGGCGCAACCGGACCTGCAAAATAGCTTGCCAATTCCTTCTCCTCGGCTAGGGTCGTTTCACCTTCAAAATACCTTTCCAGCAATTCTTTAATTTCTACTGATTCCATACTGATCCATTTTCAACATTTGTTCTCTCAACTGTTTTCGAGCTCGCGAAAGTGCTACTCGAACCGCAGTTTCATTCATTTCCATAACCTTCGCTATTTCAGCAAATTCATATTCTTCAACTTCCCGTAATTGCAAAATTAATTGCTGCTGTTCCGGTAATTGTGCAATCAACTTTTCAACAATTGCCAACCGATCGCCCGACTCAACCTTTCGGAATGTTTGCTGCGAACCATCTTCAAACGAATGATTTTCCAAGGAAACATTAAACGAACGCTTCGCTTTCAGCTGATCCAAACAATAATTCTTCGTCAGCGTCATTGCAAATGCTTCCACACTACTTAAATTCGCCAAAGAATCGTTCTTAGTCCACAATTTCAAAAGCACTTCTTGAGTTGCATCTTCTGCTTCTTCAGTACTTACAAGCAACCTCTTCGCTAGTCTGAACATCTTGTTCTTAAAACTAGAAGTTAGCGATATGAATTCCGTTGAAAGCAATGTGTTATCGGTTGGTTATATAGTCAAGACGAGCCACCTTTCGGTTTGTTACAAGCGCTGCAAATTAATTGCAAAAAACAAAACAAGATTAATCACATTGCCGAAATCCAGGTTTAAGACATAACTCGTATATTTACAAAAGTGAGTTGCTCTTTTGAAAGAAAAAATTTTCAAAAACTCAAGTAATTGACTAACAATAGCTTATTATTTCAAAACCAGCAAACATAAAAACAACAATGAAATTTGCTTTTTCGACGTTATGACTTTACAAAAAGCATTAAAAGTAAATACACAAGCAACTTAATAAATCGAACTTCGATTACAATATATAAGGTATATGAAAAACAAAATGATGCGATTTAAATCGATAACGGTCCTAGCTGCCGCCTTTACCGCTGCACTTTTCTTTTACGGATGTGAAGATCAAGACGACAGTATTCAAAGAATTAGTGGATTAGAAATTCAGGATTTTGTGTATCGAGGAATGAATACTTGGTACCTGTTTAAAGATGAAATCCCAGATCTTGCCGACGGTCGATTTGTAACTCAAACCGATTACCAAAATTACCTGCGCGGATTTCCAGTACCCGAAACCTTATTCAATGCATTAAAAGCTCCCGAACCAACCGATCGATTCAGTATCATTGTTAGCGATTACGAAGTTTTAAACAATCTTTTCGCTGGAAATACCACCACAACTGGCGTCGAATACAGCTTGTTTCTGGAGCCAAATTCAGACACCAATGTTTACGGGGTTGTTCGTTACATCATTCCAAACTCGCCTGCTGCCGCACAGCCCATAAGCCGCGGAACAATCTTCACAGGAATAAACGGACAAGAGCTTACTTCCTCAAACTTCCGAAGTTTGTTAACCTCGCAAACCATCACTTTCAATTTAGGAACTTTCGACGGCACTACAGTAACTTCAACTTCCGAGTCGATAACCATTGGGCGCGCTGCTGTAACCGAAAATCCAGTATTTTTTAAAACCATGTTTATTCGCGGAAACAAACGTATTGCCTACCTTGTTTACAACGGATTTACTGCCAACTTCGATACGCAACTCAACCAAGCTTTCGCAGAATTGCGTGCCCAAAATCCGACCGATTTAATTTTAGATTTACGCTATAATTCAGGTGGAAGTGTACAAACAGCGTCGCGACTTGGCGCCATGATTACCGGGCAATTCAGCGGTCAAGTATTTGCTAAATACCAATACAACAGCGATATTCAAGCGCAGTTCGAAGCTACAAACCCGGATGAACTAAAAATCAATTTTCCAAATAGTATCAATTCAACACCCATCAATAGTTTAAATCTCAATAAGGTTTATGTTATTACAACGGGATCTTCGGCTTCGGCGTCCGAATTGCTTATAAATTGCCTAAAACCATACATCGAAGTTCGCCAAATTGGAACCAAAACCACCGGGAAAAATACCGGATCGATAACGCTGTACGACTCGCCAAACTTTGGTACTCAAAATCGCAATCCAAATCACAAATACGCGATGCAGCCGCTGATAATTAAAACACTTAATGCCGATGATTTTGGCGATTACAGTACTGGAATTGAACCCAATTTAGAAATTCCCGAGCGCGCTAATAATATGGGAGTTCTCGGAAACGAAAACGAACCGTTACTCGCCGCAACACTCACCTATATTGAAGCCGGAAATCGACCAGCAAGAACTACTGTTAACACACCTCGCTTTATAAGCGACAGTAAAAAAGTTGTTCCTTTTGCTACAGAAATGTACTTGCCAACAAACTAATTCTTTATTGAAGTCATATAAACTGTTGATTTCAAAGCATATTGGGATAACGTGGTATTTCAAAAAAAAGAACGACGAAAGCGACGGTTTGAATAGCTGGATTTAAAAAATAGTAGTGCTGAATTTTTTCTTTACCAGCTAAAAAACGCACTACAAGCGATCTTAGGAAGATTTTTATATCGAAAGCGCGGTATTTTAATTTGGGCGTGCCCCGCTTCCATTCTTCCAGCGGGTCGCGTGCTCCGCTAAATCTCTAAGCCTGTGTTCGAAAAACAAAAGTGCGACTGATACACGTTTCTACAACTGTAATCAGACGCACTTTTTCATTGAAAAGGCTTCTTTAAAATTCGAGACAAGCGACTTCTAATAAAAAACAGTTCTATTCGAACACAGGCTTAGAGGATACCGCTTCGCCCGCTCACGCGGCAATCGTTACCAACGTTTAGTCTACAAAAAAGAAACCATTCGGAATCAAACCTACCGTTAGGGTATTCGTTAAATTACCTTCTGAATCATGAACAAAAACTGTCCCAGCCGATTGATAATCTTCGGCGTCTGCTACGTAAATACGATTGTCTTCAACGGCAAATCCGTACAGCACAGTTGCTTGCGAAGTGAACAAAGGAGCATCAACTACCTCCGTTGCCGTAAGTGGAAAACGATATACTTTTTGATTCTGTGTGAAATAAAAGGAATTGTTTTCGATCGTTAAATTCGCGCAATTAACCATATTTTCAGGAAAAACGATTGTGCTAACAACGGCATTGGTTGCCAAGTCGATTTTAACAAGCTGCGATGGATTGGCAAAATTAGAACACAAAACGTATAAAAAGCCGTTCGCTTCGTCGATGGTGTTTGGCGCCACAGCCGTTGGGATTTGCGCTGTTATGCTGTTCGTTTCCGGATTGATAATCGTGATTCCGTTGCCCACACCAAACGCTCCATTAGCCACAATAATTTTGCCGTTTTCTTCCAAAATTCGATCGGCGGCATCGTTTAAATTAATGTTGGTAATATGTGCATACGTAGTAGCATCAAAAACCGCAACGTAATCGTCAGTCGTTGTTAAAAAACTGTTCTGATTGGTTACAAAAATCCGATTATTGTGTACCACACCATATCGTGGCACAGCTAAATTTGTATCGATTTTATCAATTAAAGTAAAATCATCTTCGTTCACAACAGTGATAACATTCGAACCATTTGAAACAATAAAAACGCGTTCGTCTTCTTCAAAAACCGACTGTACAAAAGCGCCTAAACCGTCGCCAGCATTAACCGAAGCGTATAAATCGTTTGTTGTAACTGTAAAATTTTCATCTACATAACTCAAAGTTCCGCCACTCATATTTCCTTCATTGATCACTATAAAACCATCGTCGTATAAACCATCCGAATCGTCATTTGAATTGGAATCCGAGTCGCTACATCCTACAAACAATGCAGCAGTTAAAATCCACAGTACGCTTTTAAATTTCATTTCCATAATTAAAAATTGAGTGTTAAATTAAATTGATATGTTCGCAAAGGCATCGGCCTGTTTAAAACCGTTTGATACACCTCGTTGTAAATATTTTGTACGGCTGCCGAAACAGAAATCGGAAAAAGCGGAATTTTGTAAGTTAGGTATAAAGCCGCAGTTGAAAACGAATCGAGTGCACCGCCACTGTGATCGGATCGCGTTTCGACCTCGCTAACCCACTGTTGGTTATAAAGTACTTCGAACGATCGAAAACGGTACTTGAAGTTGAAAACAGCTTTGTGTTCAGGCACATACACTAATTGTAAATCCGTTCGTGCATTGATACTTTGGGTGTAACCATAACTTCCACCGAATGAAAATTCATTGATTCCCCATTTAAAACGGGCATCACCTTGAAATTCAATTCCGGTAATATCAACCTCATCTGTGTTTTCGGGTTTAAAAACGCCACCAGTTCCGGGAACCCAACGAATCATATCCGAAACCCGATTTTGGAAAAGAGTGCAACTCGCATTCCAACTTGGCTTGGTGTATTGCAGGCCTAATTCGTACTGTAGCGCATTTTCTGCTTTCAAATCCGGATTCCCTAAAGTATTCCAATACAAATCATTGAAAGTAGGTGCTCTAAAATTTCGCGAAATACTCGAACGAACGGCTAACTCTTCCGCGAAAGCGTGTTTATAACCTAAAGAAAACAAAAACGGACTCTCGAAATCGCTAACGTACTCTTTTCGTAGCCCGAACTCAATCAAATCAGAAGAAAACGGCTGCCAAACCGCTCCAGCTGCCGCCGTTAAAGCGGTTCTCTGTTGCCTGTTTATGTCGGCACCATTAGCAAAAATTCGTTGTGCATCGGCAACAGTAGTAAATCGAAGTATCTTATTCACTTGATGTTTAAACTCGTATCGCGTTAAAGCGGTTGCTGCATAACCCGTTTGAAAATCAGGTGCATTTCGATTCGGATCGTAGGTATAAACTTCCCTTAAAAATCCGGCTCGAAGTAAATGCTCGCTTCGGCTCCGACGATTCACAAATTCAAGTGAATGTCGGTAATTCAAATCGCTATACGCTGTTTTGATGTCGGTAGGAAAAATCAACGAAAAATTGCGATGTTGTTGCACGTGCTCGTTAAAAAATCGCAACTCCGAGCGTTCACCTATTTTACGTAATACTCTAAAATTTAATGAGAATACACGGTATTCACCATTGATATTGCGTCGGCGGCGATTAGGAAATTCGTAGTCGTTTTGCGCATCATTCCAAAAAACCGAACCGGCTAATTTCCACTTACCACGCTGCACTTTTGTTTCCGCGAAAGCGTTGTGATTTCCATAAGAACCATATGCATAGCGCAACAATTGACTGAAATTGCCTTTCATTTCGAAATTGTTTTCCAAATGCACGGTTCCTCCAATAGCACCGCTTCCATAAAAAGTGCTACCGCCGCCACTTCGAATGGCAATATCTTGATAGTTAGCTGTTTGAATGGTGTTAAAATCAAGCTGTCCGATCAAAACAGAGTTTATCGGAATTCCGTTCCAAATTACGGCCGTTTGCGCAGCTGTAGTTCCGCGGAAAGCAACAGAAGCAACCATACCTGCTCCATTTTCTTTTATGTAGAGTAACGAATTAGCTGCTAAAATTTGAGACAAAAAAGGGTTTGCAAACTCAGGTAGCGAATCGCTCAGTTTACTTACTGGAACTGTTTTTGAAAAATCGCGTAAAGCAGTATCAGTGATCACTACTTCCTGTAATGCCACAGCTTCCTGAGCAAACGTACTGTTTAGCTGCGTAAATAAAAATAGGCAAGCTACTGTTGCTTTGTACTTCATAAATTCGCAAGTCTTTATTCCCGAAGACTTTTTGTTTTAGATTACGAAGTGGCAGGTCTCCTGGCTTGCGTCTTTTTGTCGAACCTTCCCGTTTTCACAGTGGTTTGTAGAACTGACAAAAAGCTTATTAGCTTACAGTTGCGGGTACAGCTATGGATTTTAACCATATTCCCTTTTAATACGTAACTGATGGTGCTACGTAACCTACTTCGCGGCAAAGATAGCATTCGGCAACAGATAAAAAACCCTTTCGAATATTTTTTTCCCTTACGTTTGATAACTTAAAAGCTGCGTTCGAAATCAAAAAAAGCATCAAACAGTAAACTGGAAAACGGACAAAGTTTTTTAATGAACATGGGTTTATACTACCTTTGACGTCATGAAAAACCACTTCACTCAACTAAAAATACTTTTGCTGTTGCTTACTTTTACATTTTTTTTAAATTGTAAAAACAATAGTGAAAGTAAGATTTCTGATAAAAATAATACAATTTCAGAAGCGCGAGGTTTTTCACTTTTTAAATATCCGGCATTTAAAATTTTAACGATTCAAAACTACTATCCAAATTCTACAAAGCAGTACAAGTACGTCTTAGCTAAAAGCAGTGAATTTGTCCCAGATTCCTTAAAATATTTACCGTTTATCAAAACGCCTATTCAGCGAATTGCCTTGACATCAACTACACATATTCCCGCACTGGTACTACTAGAAGAATCATCGCGTTTAGTAGCTTTTCCGAATACAAATTACATTTCATCCCCTAAAGTAAGAAAGCTAATAGAAAAAGGTAAAGTTACAGACCTTGGAACAAACCAACAGCCCGACTTAGAAAAATTAGCACTATCGAAAGCGGAGGTTTTTATCGGATATCAAATTGATCAAAGTAGAAATATAGAAGAGCTTTTGAAAAGCGTAAAAATTCCCGTTTTATTAAATGCCGATTGGAACGAGCAAACGGCGTTGGGAAAAGCCGAATACATAAAATTTTTTGGAGCGCTTTTCGAAAAAGACGAGCTGGCTGAAAAAATTTACAATCAAATAAAAACCAACTACTTAGAATTACAAAAACGTGCAGGTTTGGCTGTGAAAAGACCAACAGTAATGGCAGGAGCGCTTTTTGAAGACAGTTGGTACGCACCACAAGGCAGCAGTTGGGGAGCACAGTTTATAAAAGATGCAGGCGCTAGTTACATCTACGAAAACACTACGGGAACAGGCAGCTTACGCTATGATTTGGAAAAAATTTACCTAGACTGCAAAAATGCTGATTTTTGGATCGGACCAGGACAATTTGAAAAGCGAAGCGATTTACTGGCCGCCGACGCGAGATACGCAAAGTTTAAAGCATTTCGCAACAACAAAGTTTTTAGCTACAGTGCAAAAAAAGGCGCTACAGGTGGCGTCTTATTTTATGAACTCGCTTCAAATCGCCCCGACTTGGTGTTAAAAGACTTGGTTTATATTTTCCATCCCGAACTAGTGCCAAACCACAAACTATACTTTTTTACGCAAGTATTATGACGCAAAAAACAACACAGCGGCTTAAAATGGGTATGGCAATAACTGTGCTACTGTTGTGTTTGTTTGCTAACATTTGTACGGGAAGTAGCGGTATTGCATTCGCGACCGTTTTCGATTTTATAACTGGAAACGCAAACGAAGAACTGAACTTTATTTTGGGAAGCATTCGTATCCCAAAAGCTATAACGGCACTGTTTATTGGTATGTCACTTTCGGCAGCAGGCTTGGTTATGCAAACCTTGTTTCGAAACCGCTTGGCTGGTCCGTACGTGCTTGGACTTAGCTCGGGTTCGTCCTTGGCTGTTGCTTTTCTTTTGATGGGAAGCGCGCTTTTAAACAAACAATTAATTGCGTGGGTTAACCAACCTTTTGCTATAGCAGTTGCGTCATTTATTGGTAGTTTGGCGGTATTGAGCATAGTGCTTCTTATTGCGCGACGAGTTGCCGACAGTGCCACAGTTTTAGTTGCTGGCATCATGATTAGTAGTTTCGCGGGAGCAATCACCGGCGTTTTGAGCTATTTCACAACAGCCGAAAACCTACAGCGATACACGTTTTGGAGTATGGGAAGTTTAGCCAACTTAACAATCGAAGAGCTTTGGATTCTGGTAATTACCACCAGTATTGGGTTACTACTTTTTGTTCCGAAACTTGGAATATTAGACAGTTTGCTATTGGGCGATCAATACGCGCAAAGTATGGGAGTTTCGCTAGAGAACTCACGCATGTATTTGATACTAGTTACTGCTTTATTGGTGGGGATTTCGACTGCTTTTTGTGGTCCAATAGCCTTTGTAGGGCTTGCTGTACCGCATTTAACGAGGCAAATGTATCGCGTAAATACGCATCACAAGCTTTTTCCATTGACTTTAGCCACTGGCGGAACAATTATGTTACTTGCCGATTTATTGTGTAAATTACCGCTTGAAGGCTGGAGTTTACCCATAAACGCCGTAACCTCAATAATAGGTGCGCCAGTTGTTATGTATTTAATTTTAAAGAATCGCCAAATATAATTTGTGAAGAGATGGAATTGCAGTTAAATGACTTCGTGGTTGGCTATCCGAAAAAGAGACTTAATGAGCCTTTTACTGCACAATTAAAAAGTGGACACGTTTACGCTATTTTAGGAAGTAACGGCGTTGGCAAATCGACACTTTTGCGAACCCTAGCAGGAATTCAGAAGCCATTAAATGGAACTTGTTTTTGGGGAACAACAAACTTAGGAAACGCAACAACACTTTTTCGTGCAACTCAGCTCGCTATTGTGCTAACTGGAAGACCATTTGTTGCCGATTTGACCGCTGCCGAAATTATTGCACTAGGACGCAATCCGCACAAAAATTGGCTTTTCATTGAGACAGAAAACGACAAACAGATTTGCAAGAACGCTGCTGAAATCTGTAAGTGTACTTCATTTTTGGATAAAAAAGCTGACGAATTAAGCGACGGACAATTCCAACTACTCATGCTTGCACGAGCGGTTGCACAAGACACACCCATATTACTACTCGATGAACCTACAACACATCTCGATCCAGCGAAAAAAGCCGATTTACTTGAAATTCTTCAACGTTTAGCAAAAAACAACGGAAAATTGGTTCTTTTCTCAACGCACGACATCGACTTTGTTTTTAACGCTGTAGCTGAAGTTTTGGTGTGTACAACAGAAAGGTTTGGCTTAGAAAAAATTGAGTCAATACAAAATAACGACGCTTTAAGTCGCATTTTTCCATCTTCAACACTTCGATACGATGTAGAGATGCAGAAATTAAAATACATTCCCAAATTATGAAGACGCACTATTTATCTATTTTACTTTTATTTTTTAATGTCCTTTCTTTTGCACAAGTAATCGATTTGCGAAAATCAGGTGTCAATGAATTGCGTTTGACAGACAGCAGAGCTATCGGCGAAATTCACGATGAAATCATTCGTTGGGCTGAATCGACTTTTAGAAACGGCTACGATTTACAAGATCGTGAATCGACAATCAGTGTTGAAACGGTTAGAAGAAATGCACTTTCGTATAGCAATTTAGGCGAAACTTATAGTTACCATGTTACTGTAAGGTATTCCTTCGTTTTAACTGATAAAGACAAGCGACTTCAAATTTCAATTGTCAACTTTATTGATGGTACTGAACCGAGTTCTTTGAAACTCGAATCTCTTTTTAGAAACGAAGAAACA
>CALRVY020000031.1:0-20903 GCA_943371725.1 Pseudanabaena sp. UWO311
ACTTTTCTATGATTTATACATTGGAATTGAGTTTCCTTCCCAAGCTAAATATCTCTTCTACACACAAATAGTACTCGTAACTATCTTTATTCCGCTTACAATTTACTTCCTGCTTTTGTCTTACAAAAAAGTAGAATCGATAATGGTAGCCAATGTAAATCAACGGAAAATGCCGTTAGCCATTCACGGATTACTGATTTTCATTTTATTAAAAAATACCGTTTCCATTGACTTTGGTTTGCCACTGTACTACTTTTTTCTAGGCACATTAATTAGTACGCTTTTAGCACTAATTGCAACTTTTCTCGAGTTAAAGGTGTCGCTGCACCTAACAGCCACTAGCGGTTTGGCAACGTTTGCCGTAGTCACATCGCTTTTTTTTGAAGTAAATTTAATTCCAGTTATCGCGCTATTAATTTTTTCCGTAGGTGCCGTTGCTACTTCGCGTTTATTGATGAAAGCACATTCGCCCAAAGAATTATTGGCTGGTTTTTTAGTAGGAACACTGCCACAATTGCTTTTGTTATTGTATTTCTAACGCAGAGAAATTTTGTTTACAGTATATAAAACATCAGTCCGAAATTTAGTGTAGCCAAATTCACTTCTTCTAAATCAATTCGGGCATTTCTAAAAAGCGGTTGTGTACCGTAATACAAATAAAAATTCCATGTATTGTAGCCCGTCGCAATGTACGGACCAAATTGCCACTGCCTAAAATCCGGATTGTTTATCACCGTAACCGTTTCATTACCAATAAACTTTGTTTTCGAAAAAATCAAATACGAGGCTTTAACACCGGCGTAAAATCGCCAAAATTTATGCGACTCTGGCGTCGAATTCCGAAAACGAATCTCAAGCGGAAACTCCACAAAAACTTGTTCCAATTTATTGCGGTCGTAACCAACATTATCCAGAATTACGTACGATTGTTCGCCATCAAACGAACTTACTTGAAAATTGTGATGGTACTTATTATAAGCCAGCCCCGCCCCTAGCGCCACAGCAAAAGTGCGTTTTTTGTTTAATGGAAAATCGCGCAAAAATCCGCCAGCAAAACCCGGCGAAACACCGTCTTGCGAATAACCCGCAGGCGATTCACGCATTAAATTATAAGTCAGACGTACATAAAATTGGTCTTCGCGATACAGCGAATCTACCTTCGAATAAAAGGTCGTGTCGGCAACTGTCGTAGGTAACTCCTGCGCGGCTGCAATAACACTGCAAAAAATAAAAAGCAAAAAATAGCGAAGTCGCATAGTTCCTATCGGTCTAACCATCTAGTAAGCGAAGATATTACTTTTTATGTAACTGTATCAAAGCGATTTCGATTGTGTATTTTGAAGAAGTTATCGCTTATTTGGGCAACTGCCCGGCAAACGTTCGCTGGAAATGCCTGTGCCGGTCACCGCGCTTTCCAAGTCAAGGTGCGCTTAAAAAAACAACAACAGCTACATATCTTATAACCTGAGTTCGATTTAAAAATTGCGGTCAGAAAACAGATAAATGGTTGATTACAAGGCAGATTTTTTTTGGGATACTGTAGTATCGCAAAAAAATCTAACGAAGTAGGCAGCCGTTTATCTTTTTAGCGCGGAAGTTGTTCCATTCCATTGTCATCTGATTTCACAATTTGTTGATTCCAAGCGATCTGACAAAGATTTTTAATCGAACTCAGGTTTATAGCTTCCGTTGGTCGCTAAAATCCGCGTGCTGTTGTACGTTTTTTTTCGCGCACGCTTGCTTTTCCAATCGCTGTTGCAGAAAAAACGTGTTTACGTGTGTGCATAAAAAAACTGCGAAGTCGATTCGCAGTTTTTTAAAAATAGCTTTTTCAAAATCTATTCGCCTAAAAACGGATAGCGGTAATCTTCCGGCGTTACAAACGTTTCTTTGATGGTACGCGCCGAAACCCAACGCAACAAGTTCATCGCCGATCCGGCTTTGTCGTTTGTACCCGAGGCACGAGCGCCACCAAACGGCTGCATACCCACCACGGCTCCTGTTGGCTTATCGTTAATGTAAAAGTTTCCAGCCGAGTTTTTCAAAGCTGTTGTCGCTTCTGCAATAGCATAACGATCGCTACTAAAAATGGCTCCCGTAAGTGCATATTCGCTGGTTGTATCCACTAGGTGCAACATGTTATTCCATTCGGCATCTTCGTACAAATACAAGGTAATCACCGGACCAAAAAGTTCGGTTTCCATCGTTTCGTACTTGGGGTTTGTTGTTAAAATTACTGTTGGCGCAATAAAATACCCAACCGATTTGTCGTGCGTTCCGCCGTAGATAATCTCGGCATCTGTTGCTGTGCGCGCTTTTTCGATGTAGCTCACCAATTTATCAAACGAGCCTTCGTGAATGACCGCGGTAATAAAGTTGCTAAAATCTTGCGGCGATCCCATTTTTAAAGTGGCTAATTCTTTTCCGAGCAAGTCGTTAATAGCCGGCCACAAACTCTTTGGCAAATACGCCCGCGAAGCCGCCGAACATTTTTGTCCTTGAAATTCGAATGCACCGCGAATAATTCCCGCAACAATTTGCTTTACGTTTGCCGACGGATGTGCGACAATAAAATCTTTTCCACCGGTTTCGCCAACAATGCGCGGATAGGTTTTGTATTTGTAAATATTAGTTCCAATCGTGTTCCAGATATCTTTGAAAACGTGCGTAGATCCGGTAAAGTGAACACCGGCAAAATCGGCGTGATTAAAAATGGTTTCGCTAATCATCTGCGCATCGCCGAACACCACGTTAATGACACCGTCGGGAACGCCCGCTTCTTGAAACACGTCGAGAATTACTTTTGCTGAGAAAACCTGACTGTCGCTCGGTTTCCAAACCACGGTATTTCCCATTAACGCAGCGCTCGCAGGCAAATTTGCTGCAATAGCCGTAAAGTTAAAAGGTGTAATGGCATAAACAAATCCTTCTAAAGGGCGGTATTCAACACGGTTCCAAACACCCGAATCCGATTTTGGCTGGTCGGCGTAAATCTGTGTCATAAACGCCACGTTGTAACGTAAAAAGTCGATTAACTCGCAGGCTGCATCAATTTCTGCTTGAAAAATGTTTTTCGACTGTGCAATCATGGTTGCCGCATTGATTTTTGCACGATACGGACCCGCGATAAGCTCGGCTGCTTTCAAAAAGATGGCTGCGCGTTGTTCCCAAGCTAAATTTTCCCATTGTGCTTTGGCGCGTAATGCCGCATCGATAGCTGCCTCAACGTGCGATTTCTCTGCCAAATGATAGGTTCCTACTACATGCTGATGATCGTGCGGAGCGGTCATTTTTCGTGTAGTTCCTGTTTTAATGCGTTGGCTTCCAATGTACAAAGGCACATCTATCGGGTTGTTCCACAGGGTTTCGTACGCTTGCAATACAGCTTCTTTTTCCGGACTACCGGGTTTATACGACTTTACCGGTTCGTTTACCGGAGTAGGCACAGAGAAAAATCCTTTTAACATGAGGTGTTGTGGTA
The DNA here is from genome assembly GCA_943371725.1 of Pseudanabaena sp. UWO311. GTDB lineage: Bacteria > Bacteroidota > Bacteroidia > Flavobacteriales > Flavobacteriaceae > Flavobacterium. The sequence continues at coordinate 3,482 of CALRVY020000031.1, forward strand.
TTTAGGTTTTTGAAAACGTTTTCGTAAATGAAGTGATTTCAACTTTTTGATTGAAGCGAGAAATAGCGCTTTTTGATCCAGATTTAAGTCTTTTTTGAACTGCATAGCAGCGCTACGGAGTAAGAAAAAACTTGAATATGGGGCAAAAGAAGCATTTTGCAGCCAATTGAAAAAGTTTAAATCACTTCAACACTAGTGCAAAGGTATAAACCTATGCGCGATAATTAAAACGAGAGGGGAAATTGTTGGTGCGGGTTGGATGGTATTAGATTTTATACGGCTAATTCATTCCTTAGAGTTTTTAAAATATTTATTGTCCGTCCGATTTCGCTGCTATGCTCGTTTTTGTTGATGTCGTTATGATTAAGTGGATTTAATACCAAAGGCAATAGATTGTCAATTTCGTCTTTGGTGTTCTGTGTCAAGTTGTAGTTAGCTGGACTTGGATGAGTAGTTATGTATTTCTTTGTTGCGTTCCAAAATTCGTCTGCTTTCAGTTTGCTTTGGTCTGTCATAAATTTCACAGTCACCTTGCCGAAGCAGAATTGTTTTAAGATGGCTTCAAATGCAGAACGTAGGTAAACTCCTGAGGCTTTATTGTCACCTTTGTTATGATAATCTTCTGCTGTCTGAATGAAGTAAGTTAAATGGTCATTGTTACCAGGACCTTTGATTTCTTTTACTACTGGAATGGTAAAGCCTTTCTTTGTCCGACCTGCATAAATTTCAAAGCATTTCCATTTGTTGTTCCTGTTCAAATAATTTGTTCGCACAAATTCATACCAAGGTTTGTCGTAAGTGGTAATGAAAACTTGGTAAGCAGAGAAGTCCGTATTTAGAATTTCTAATAAGGGTAGGCGATTAGAAATATCCAAACCGATAAAAATATCATCCAAGAAAAGTACTTTGCAGGGAATGCCTTGAACGTGCCTTTTTACCATTCCTAAATATATCGAAATGGCAATAGCTGAAAGCCTTGCTTCGTTCAGGAAAATATGTGGCTTAGGGATTTCCTTACCTAAGTATTTCACTTTTGCCCCTACGTGGTTGCGTTCAATGTCATTGTAGGCGGCATTTGGTCTGGCTTGTGTGTAATTCAGTTCTATTTCTATGTTGTGCCCGAATTTGTCCAAAATAGGCTGGGCAAACTTCATTATGTTTTCAATGCTGTTTCTATCAAACAGCTTTTTGAATGCAGTATTGAAATTGTCAATGGCTACATCAACTTCCTTTTTTTTAGCTGTAATGTTAAATGCCTGACCTGTTCCTTTGTCAATTGCTACTCCAATATCATCCCAAAGTTCGCCTAATTCCTTTGTTCCTGTAATAGCGACACTCTTGAAATGCTTGAGAACACCCTTAACAAGTAATTCAAACAAGTCTATTTCATTTTCTCTTTTGATGTGATGAATAGATAGAAGGTGTTTGTAGGTCAGGAAGCTCTTGAGTTTGATGGCATCCCGAATGCTAGTATCGCCTGCGGCATAGGTGTCTTTTGATGTTTTCTTTACTGTATAAGTTTTGTCATTGGCTGCTCCGCTTCGGTCAGGATTGAAAGTTACTTTTATGAAACCTTTGCCTTTTTGGGCTTTGGTTAGGAAAATATTTTCGGTTTCATCATAGCTCAATGTTTCGGTTGAAGATTGAAAAAAGTCCTTCAAGGCATAATAAAAGGAACTTTTACCGCTTCCGTTTTCACCGTAAATAAACAAGTTTTTGCCTTCTACATTAAACTCATTCAAGCCGTAGAATGCCTTATAATCTTTTATTTCGACTTTCTTAATTTTCATTTGTTACTGATTTCTGGTATTCTGATTCCAACCTTGTAGAATTTTTCGAATTGGTAAATTGGTGTATTGAAAAGTTGATTTTCTTCTAAATATACTTTTGCTTCTTGGTTTGGATAAACTATCAAGCAATCTAAAAGTGTATTCTTCCATTCTGCACTTGGAATGCCCAATGTCTTAAACGTGCCTTTATCTCTTGCATATGCACTTAGTTGGCGAACGTCTTCAATTTCATAAGGTTGGTTTTTATATTGAGGCTTATACTTAGCATCAATTACTGTTTCTTTTCCCTTGGTTGTCCTCAGAAAATCTAATTCACCATAATTAGCATCTACTTGAAAGATTATCTCTTTTCTACCAACTGCTTCTTTCAGTTTACCGAGTACGTACAACTCAAAAATCAATGGCATATTAATCCAAAATGGTGGCACTTCAATTTCCTCATTTCCCTCTATAAAATTGATGTTAAAGCCAAAGCGTTTTAAAATAATAATGGCTAAGTCAACTGCCTTGGTGTATTCAGAATAAAATGGATTGTGGCGGACAGATTTTACTTCACTAAGACCGATATTTTCATCCACTTGTTCAAAGGCAGGGAGTATGAACCTTAATACTTCTTCTAGTCCTTTATCCTTATGATGAGCAAGTTTAAGATAACGCCTTAAAAACAATAGAGCTTTTTTTATAATTCGGTTTTCTGGTTGGTTAAAGCCAAATTCATCATAGCCACAGATTGTGTTTAGGTTTCTATGTTTATAGGTATTCTGTTTTAATGTATTCGTTACGTGAACCTTCCCTTTAACCTTTCCATACAAGTTTTCTTCTACTTTATAATAGCCTTTTTTTAAACCTTTACGTACTATGGTTTGTACAACTTGGAGGAAGTAGACTACTATCAATGGTGTAATTAAATCTTGTTGCTTGTTGATTCTAATTCGTGGCTTTTCAAATTCTACCTTAAATAAATCATCTGCATACTTAACTATTTCAGGATGCTTCAAACCCTCTGAAAGCATTCGTAAATAATCAATTTGACTTGCTGATGAATCTAATTTCGGGGTGACATACAAAACTTTTCCTGTGTCGGCTAACCAGCTTAACCCAATAAAATATCCAGATTGAAATCGTTTATGCTCTACTTCAATGGAATCTATTAGCCTATTTGGTTCTTTGAGCAAGGCAAAAAGCTCCGTTTCTGTTAAGGAATAACAGTATTGATGTTCATTGATATGGATGATTTGTTCAGACATTTAAGTCGTTTATTTTATCACGAGCTGACTCGAGTAAAACACCATCGTTCACGTATTCAATCAAAAGTGGTTTGATTTCGTACTTTAGTTTCATTTGGATTTCATTGTCGTCAACCAAAAAATAACTGTGTCCTATTTGAATAGATTGTTGGTCGAATTCAGGTGAAGTACATTCATCAAATATCTTCTTCACTGCTGCAAAAAGCGTTTTAGCCTTATTGTGAGTTATTGCTGCTTCATTGGATGGAACAGGTATAAAAGTGAATCTCCTTCTAATAGCATAATCAATATGGCTTACACTTCTATCGGCAGTATTCATTGTACCTATAACATACAAATTATGCGGTAGAACTATTTCATTTGTCCCTTCATTTATCTTGTACAAAGAGTTTACTTTTTTACCCCGATATTCTAAAGCATAAATTAATTCACCTAAAACTGAAGTAAGGTTTGCACGGTTGATTTCATCAATAATTAGCACAAATGCTTTATGTTGGTTTTCAGGTTTAGAGGCTTCCTCGGCAAATGAAGCTAGTATTCTGTTTTCAACATCATATCGTATTTTTTCACCATCTGCATTTACCTTAATTCCTCTTACAAAGTCTTCATAAGTATATGATGGGTGAAATTGTATGAGTTTAACCTGCACATTTCCTTCAATTTCTGGCTCCTTCTGAAATATACGCTTATCAATGGCTTCTATCAGCGAAAGTTGTTTCTCTTCATTGCTTGTTAGCCATTCCGCAATTTGCTTGGCCATTCTGGTTTTACCTGTACCCGGAGGGCCTTGTAAAATCAGGTTTTTGTATTTTTCTGCTGAATGATTTATCATAACTTTTTGAACTTTTCTGATGGAATCTAAAAATGTAAATGTTGCAGTATATGCTTCTCTGAATTTTTGAATTGTATTATCTGATGCGTGGCTAAAGCCATCCCATTGGCCTAGACCTGTACCTTCAATTTTTTTATTTTGCTTAACAAGCCAAACTACTTGAATACTACTTTCTGAATTATAGCCATTGGGCTTGTAACCATTTTTTACAATAACGCCTATTCCACCTAACCATTTTGTACCTCTTCTTACTAAAACAACATCGCCACATTCAAAATCAGCTAATGGGTATACTCTTGCTCCTGTCCTTCCTGCAGGGCCTCCTGTCCAAACAGCGTTGTTTTTTGTAAAGTCATCAAAATAGTCACTATCTTCCTGACCATCAGCCCAACTGCTTATTTGACAATACTTGTTTGAAACACGCAATTGGTCTTCATCTGACAGGTTAATGAGAACGTTTAGTAAATTGATTTCATAAAGTTCGCAACCTGGAAATGCAGACTTTAATTTGTCAATGGCTTCAAGGTAAACTTCTATTCCCCTTTGTTCAATACTCACTAATACTTGCTTTAAATCTGATAATTCAGGCAGTGGCAGTGAATTCATTTGGGTATCAAAAGGAATATAAAGCTTGGGGTTTATGAGAAACATAGCTTGGCTTAGTTTGGTGAAGCCAACATTTTTTAACGACAAAACATTTTTGAATTCATTATCATTAATAATGCTTCCACTATACACTTGCTTGAAAAGATTCCATAAACATTCGTTCCCAATAGTGACTCCTTCTTTATTGATATAATTACCTTTTGAATAAAACAGACTAAGGGTGTTTGGTGTAGGTGTTGGAAAAACGAAGTCAGTTGGTAAATCTAGAACAATACCGAAAGCATTTTTAGCTTTCGTAAAAGTATCGGTTCGTTGATTCTTTGTGTTACGCTGTGCTAACGCATATATGTATGAAAATGGGTCAATGGTCGCATATAGAAGAATGGCGTGTTCCGGCTGAAAAGTATTTCTTGCTATAGCCAAAAGTTGCGTTTCTCTATTGGGTAAATCCTCTGATAGTTCACTAATGCTTTTACAGATAGCTCCGAAAAAAGCTACCCAATCATAATATGTGGTATTTGGACTTATCATCTTAAATTACTTCAAAGCCTCCTTAATAATCCTAACTTCTTCCACACTATCCAGTGTTTCTATGGCAAAACGAACAGGATGGTTGGGGTCATACAATCTTTCAAACTCACTTTGGATGATAGCAAGTTTCTTTTCTTCCTTCATATCATCTGTAATGGGCTTCAGGTCTCCCAAATGCTTCAGGATTTCTTTGCCTGCCGATTTGATTTCTTCGGGGAAGTAGAGTTCATAGACAATTGCGTCAATCAAAGCTTCATAAAATGTTGTTAAAACGGTGGGTACAAAATCATCGGAAAGACTCAATTTGGCAAAACTTAAATAATCAACTAATGTATTAACAAATAACTCATATTTTACATTAGGGGGAATAACAGGCAACGAGTTTAAAAATGTCTTTTTATATCTATACTTACCCACTAGTTCTCCTCCAGCGTAAAAAATTCTAAAGAATGTTGTAATTAATTGGGAATTTAACAAAGCAGACAACCATTTTAGATTTGAACCTGTAATGAAAAACGCTGTTGCTTCGGGGTAAAGACCAGTTGTCTCATAACAGAATTGAGGATCACTTACTATTTCTGAAAATACTATTTTTGGGTTTTTAAACTGCTCGAAAAACTGTTTGGATGGCGTGTTATCTAATTCAAGCCAATGATGCTGACCATTTACCACTTGTCCTCTTTCTTTTAATTGACTTTCAAAATTTGATAAGTGTAAGTAAATATCAGGGTAATTCTTTTTTATATTTTCATGTTCATTATATCCAACTTCAATAATCCATTTATTAGAATCTTTACAGTAAAATTTCCTTGTATCTCTACCCCTGACAATTTTTTTCAAGAGTTTAATATTTTCCTTGTTTTTTGCAAGTTGTTTAAATTGATTTTGGTCTAAAATAAAAGCTTCGTTAAAACCTGTGATAATGCCTCTAGTTATTTTATTATCCCATTTCTCTAATTTGACACCCTTCTTTTCAAACTTCAATTTTAACAATGTAAGTTGATTATTGGAAATAGACCATACCTCATCAAATTTAAAGTTTAAACTTATTTTATTATCCTCAAAGTGATTAATAAGAGTTTTGTTAAATGGTTTTTCCTTAGATACAGTCGCACCCAGCAAATTGTTATTATACTTTTTGTTTTGAAAGAGCAAAATATTTGAGTGAACTATTGCTGAACTAAAAATTAGTTCTTGCCCAAAATCAAATAGTAAAATGGGATTTACCTCTTTTAAAAAAAAGTTTCTAGTAGATTTTCCATAATTAGCTCTCATCCATTTATTGGAGGTAATATAACACAAATGACCTTCGTTTTTTAATAGAGCCTGACCTTTTTCGTAGAACATCTCATAAATATCCCCTCGTAGGTTAAATGTTCTATAGGTCAATCGTTTGAACACGTCCTTAACCTCATCTGATAAATATTGAATTTGTAGATAAGGCGGATTACCAATTACCACATCAAAACCATCTCTTTCTAGTTTTGGGTCATCTTTGCTTTTCTTTTTGTACCATACTTCGGAGAAAAAAAGTTTAAAGTCAAAGTCAATTCTATAGCCTTCAAAATTAGATGCTGTGTTTAATACTTCCTGAATTTTATCGTTTATTTTTGTTCTTAATTCTTTCTTTTCTATTTCATCAGTAATATCATAGAAGTCTTTTTTCAAGGCTTCTAATTCATCACAAACTTGAGGATACCTATCAGCTCCTTGTCCTGGCAAACCAATCAATGAATTACCTGCTACTATCTTGTAATCTAAGTTGGGTAGTGTTTCAATCGGGTCAAGGTCGTCTTCGTCCACCACCAAGCTTAACCACAAGCGCAATCGGGCAATGTCAATGGCAGAGCTGTCTATATCCACGCCATAAATGCTTTCTTGTATGATGTGGCGTTTCAGGCGGTAGATGTAGCGGCTATCACTGATACTTTCTCTGTGCGTAAAGCCAAAGCCTTTTAGTTTCTCGGTCAGGTAATCGTAACTCAAATGCGGTTTCAACACCAGCATTGCGTTAACCAACTCATGCAACAAGCCTACAGGAAATGCCCCCGAACCAATGGCTGGGTCACAAATTTTAATACTGCTCAGTTTTTGGTCTATCTGGTCTGCATTTTTGCGAATGCTTTCGGGCAGTTGGTATTGGTAGGTTTTGGTTTCGCCTTTGATGGCTACCCGTTCATCATTTTCTAAGGCAAAATGACCTTCACGGATAAAGGTTTCAATGTCCCTTTTTTCAACTTCACTTTCTAAAGCATTATCCAAATAATGAATCAAACTTTCCTGACACATATAATGCACAATTTCACGAGGCGTATAAAAAGCACCTTTGCTTTTCCGCTCCGTGATGTCGAGCATATTTTCAAATACCTTCCCCAACATTTCAGGGTCAACGGCTACTTCTTTGTCTAATGGCTCATCTTCTTTAATGGTAAAGTTATAGCGGTCGAAAACGTCCAGAATTCCTGTGCCAACATCACCCGATTTGTTTTTTTCTTCGTTGCGGAACAAATTTTCAGGAATGGTAATGTTGGCTTCCTGCCAGTTGTAATCGGCTTCAAACAAACCACCATTCAAAAATGGGATGCGACAGTCAAATCGCTTATAGTAGGAGTTCACATTATCCCGCTCTTTGGCAAGGGCTTCATAAAACAAGTATTGCAGCTTGTCTTTGAAGAAATTGACTTTTTCTTTTTGGGCTTGCTCATTTAATTCTTGAACAAAACGTTTTTTACCAGTTCCCCACCTTGCATTTTGAGCAACACCCAACCAACCTTTTTTCTGTAAGAAGTACAAGAATACAATTTGCCCCAACAGCTTTTTGGTAAATCGGGCATTATCTATTCCAGCTTCCTTAATTGCTGCTTTTACTTTTTTGTCGTTTTCAAAGTGCTCATACAGTTTGATGTACAAATCTTTGTATTGGTTGAAGAATTCGTCTGTAACCTTTTCAATACTAAATGCGGCTTCTAATTCTTCAATGGTGGGGTTGTTGGAAATGTTTTGCAACAAGGGCAACAACTGATTTTTGGCGGTATGGGCTTTTTCGTATTTGCCCACTAAAAACGAATAGCGTTTGGCTGGGGTAAATTCTTTCTTGGTTTTTACCTTGCCTTTTTCTTCGTCCAATTCAGAACGGTATTCCAATTTGATGAAGGAAAATCGCCAATCGTTTCCACTATCTTCTTTGCTATAAAAAGCCACCAAGGCATAATCTTTCTCAAATTTGCTCAGGTGCTTAATTACAAAATTTCGGAGGGCAGTTCTTGCTCGTTCTAATTTGGTAACGCTTTTTACTTCAACAATTAATACGTCCAACGCTTCGCCTTCGGGATCAATGTATTTGCCAATGCGTTTGTAGGTATTGATATGTTCTTTATAGTCGTCCCAAATCAGGTTTCCACTATACTGATTGTGCTTGTCTTCAAAATCATTCAACAAGTTTTTTGCAAAAACGGTGAATCTATCTTCGCTAAACGAATCATTGAAAGTCTCTTCTATTAGGCTTATGGCTCTTTTTTTATCCATCATTTAATTATTTATGGCACGCAGACGACGCTGATCGTGCTGATTTGAACTGATTAAATCCGCGACCATTTGTTCAATCTGCGTTATCAACGTTCTTATCTTTCATTGGTGAATATTTTTCGTTTAAACTCGGGCTTTTTTCCGAAGTTAAGAAGTAAACCAACTTCAATTTCTGTAGCCTTGAGATAATTGATTAATTGAAACTCATGTTCTTCGCAAAGTGATTCCGCAGCCTTCAACTCAATAATCACTTTTTCATCTACAATTAAATCAGCAAAATAATCTCCGACCTCCTGCTCTTCGTAAAACACCTTCACTCTACGTTGCTTTTCAACAAACAAACCCATATTTCTGAGTTCTATAAACATCGCATTTTCATACACCTTTTCTAAAAAACCAAATCCAAGCGTATTGTACACTTTATAGAAAGCTTTGATTATCTTTTCTGTAATGTCTGTATGTTTATATCTCTCTTTGCTCATATCTGCAATCATCAGTTAAATCAGCGTCATCTGCGTTCTATTGTTTAGTTAAGTAACCAGATAGAATTACTTCACGTTTTTGAAATTTCTTAGCGTTCTGTGCTCCTTCAATGGCCACATATCGGATATGCTTTTCGAGAATGTGTAAAATTTGAAGCGGGTCGGTGGTTTTTTCCAATTCCGTTTTGATTAACTGAGCTGTTTTTTTGGCTATGGTTCCTTGTGCCAACATTTCACGCACACCATTTAAAAATTCGTCATTGGAATCGGTAAAACCTTTGAAGTTTTTGAAAGACTTGTCTTTCAATCGGGTTTCAATGTATTTGGCGTTCGAACGTCCGCCACTTCCTTTGGTTTGTTCATCACCAACAGTTGTGTCTAATTCAAAACGGGTTTTGTTGGTCTGCAATAGATGAAAGTAATCGTTGGGAATGCTGGCACGTTGCGTATCGGGCTTACATTCCAATTCTTTCACTGCATCAAAAAAGGTAATCTCTCCCGATTTCCCACTTTGGTTGATGTAAAACTTTTTGAGTTTGCCAATGCGGAAAAAAGTAACCAAAGCATCATCTTCCAAGTTTTCTTTTTTGAAACCTGAACGGGCTTTCTTGGGCAGGTTTTTGATTTTCTCAAACAAGTCGGGATTATCATCACGTATCTTTCGCATTAGTTCCAAATACTTCAATTCCGAATCACCTTCGCCATCTTCACCTGTGTAGGCGGTTTTGCTGTTCAAGGTGTTGAATAGTTCCTGACTGCCAAATTCTTCCCCATCGCTCAGGTATTTGGCATCCTCACCCAAAATGTCGTGAAACATCTGAATTTTATTCACGATATTAACTTCTAACTGTAATTCTTTGTCAGAATGGGAAGTTGGGAAAAAGTTAAAAATATGCACATTTGGGAAGCTACTACCTAAGCGATTGACTCGACCTGCACGTTGTAACACCCGTGTTGGGTTCCAGGGCAAATCGTAGTTGATAAGGACATTGGAACTATGCAGGTTGATACCTTCAGCCAATACATCTGTAGCAATTAATATTTTCAGGTCGTCTCTTTTCTGTTTGTGTTTTGGGTCGAAATTGGATGTTATAATGTCTCTTGAAACCGAATGGTTTGAAGTGAGTTTGTTGTCGGTGTGTCTTCCGCCAGTGCTGGAATAGAACATAACTTTGCCTTTGAACTCATCCTGCAAAGCTTCGTACATGTAATCACCCCTTTCTTTCGATTCCGTGAAAATTACCAGTTTGTTACTTTTGAGCGATTCTTTAGATTTTAGCTCCTTTATAAATGTTTCTAGTTTGGGGTCTGAATTTACTATTTGCCACAGTTTTTTCACTTCTTTCAAAAGGGCAAGGTCAAATTCCAATTTATCAAGAAAGTCTTTCTTGAAATCTTGTGAATCGTATTTGTGAGCTTTTTCCTCTTCAACAAATTCTTCCAATCGTTCAATGTTGTCACTTTCAATCAGGTCGTACACATCCACTTTCTTGCTGATGTACACTGTGCCGTTTTTATACATCTCAATAAACTTCTCATAAGAAATGATAAAGCGGTCAACACTTTGGCGAAAAGCGTGAAAGCTACTTTCCAAACGTTTTACCAAAATCCCTTTCATGAAGCCTCCCACATTGCGCTGCTGCTGCCTTTCAAATTCACTTAAGGATTTATTTCCAATATAAAAAAGCAAAGGCGTGTATCTTGCATAGGTGAACTCCTGCAATTTTTTGATGGTGTTTTTGAAAATGATTTCTAGTTCACCTTCGTATTTATAGACGATTTTATGAGGATTGTCCAAGTTTGGAAAAGTCAATCCCTGCATTTTCATATCCTGTTTAAAATAAGTCATTACGTCTGTTCTTGTTCTTCGAACCATTACATAGCGTAAAATGCTATTTCTAATATCGTCAGAAATTGCCTTGATGAGCTTTTTGTATTCAGGGTCGGTTTTTTCCAGTTTGGCTAAACGTGTTCTGAAATTTGAAAAGTACTTCTCCAAATTCGGTATGCCCGGTATTGTTGAATTTTTAGGAGCTTGAAATAATTTTAACTGAGCAAAAATGTCGTCAACGGTATTATTTAGTGGTGTTGCCGTTACCAAAATCACTTTTTTACCACGGCAGATGTCCAATAAGTTAGCGTAAGATTGGGTATTTTCATTTCTAAAACGGTGAGCTTCGTCCACCACAATGTAATCGTAGCGTTCCAAACCTTTTTTGATGATGTTTTCTAGCTTACCTAAAGATTCCACTTCAAAACTTCTGATTCCAAAGTCAAAAAGTGAATCCTTCCAGTAGTCTTTTAATACAGGTGGGCAAATCACAAGGGTTTTGCCTTGCAATTGTTGCAGTAACAAAGCAGTGATAAACGTTTTACCCAATCCAACCACGTCTGCTAAGAAAACACCGTTGTATGTTTCTAAAATCTTTTTTGCCTGAATAGCAGCCTGATTTTGGTATTTCAATTTCATAAAGCCATCAGGTAGGAATGGCTCAAATTCGTCCGCCAAATTGATGTCTTCTTCCAGATACTCATAAATCAGTTTTAGATAAAGTTCATAAGGCAGAATTTGGTCGTTAAGCCAAGTCTTATTTTGAATGGTGTCAACAAAGTCTTCTGAAATATCTACCGATTCTTTCCAAAGTGCATTGAATTGGTTTTCGGCAAAAAGAACGTCTCTTTTGGTTCGCAATTCAACATTGAATTCTCTGTTTGCAACAAAACCCGATTCAGAAAAATTACTTGAACCCGTAATTACAAAACCATAGTCACGGTCTTCTGGCTTAAACTTGCCAATGTAAACTTTAGCGTGAATGTTCTTTGTTGGATATGCTCTAATTTCTAGTTTCTTACCGTTTCCATTATATGCTTTGTCCATTGCTGGGTCTTGGCATTCGGCTTTTAAAAACTCAATAAACTTGCGAATTCCTATTTCAAGTTTGTTTTCGTTCTCATCACTGTTTTCAATTTCCGCCTTCAAGTTTTGTTGATATTGTTTTTTTGTCCGCTGATGTGACTCGAAGTCAATAGTTGAGCTTTGTTCGTGATATTGAATCATCTCATATGAATCTCTATCAACACTAAGACCAACAAGAATTCTAATTTTTTCTACTGGTTCTAATGCATCGTATAACTGATGGAAGCCACTTGCTCTAAAATAACCAACTAACACATCAAATAATTGAGTGTCTTTAAGTGTTGATTTAAATCTGCTTAATAAGGTATGCCCTTCTTCATTTGTAAAGAAAGTCAAGTCTGTTTGGTCTATTTTGTTGTTTAAATTCATATTTACGGGCGACTTATTATCGCTTTAAGCGTTTATTTAACACCGCTCTTCGAAAATTTTAATTGTTATATGTCAGATACAATAAATGCTTTAATGAACTTATTATCAATTTCTTTTAAATAAACTTCCAAAGTCATAACAAGCTTCGGTAACATTTCTTTTGTTGTCACAAATATGCTGCCGCTAATCTTCCATGGAATTCAAGTGTTATCACCAAGTTCAGCACAAAGCACACTATTTGCAAGGCAAGGTTATTCCAGTTTGCTGCGCAAATATTCTCCAAATGTTTCGATTTTGTTGTTATTGTCTCAACCAATCTGTCAAAAATAAAACTAATTCTAAGCTTTCTTACAATTCAGTGGAATGTTTAAAATCATTAAATCTGTTGAATTTTAATTATAATGATCAACTCTCCTTCCCAAAAATAACAATATCCACCCACGTAACAAATCCTCAAATCGTTTATTTTTAGTACTACAACAATAGGCTTATCCCACCCCCACCCCCCTAATCAAACGTTAAAGCAATCTCAAAATAGTTTACCGCTTTTCGCGATAAGCGTAATTTTAAAAAATGCGAAAACTTCAAACACCGCTACTGGCTTTCAACGATAAAGGAATCTATTGCGCACAAGCCGATGTGTACCTCGACCCGTGGCGCGCCGTAGATCGTGCTATAATCACACACGGGCATTCCGATCACTCGCGCTGGGGACACAAACACTACATTACCCATCACACCAATGTACCAATCATAAAGCACCGCTTGGGCCATATCAACGCAACCGGCGTGGCCTGGAACGAAACCTTTACCATTAACGGCGTAACGTTTTCCCTACATCCCGCCGGACACATTATCGGATCCTCGCAAGTACGTGTCGAATACCAAGGCGAAGTCTGGGTCTTTACCGGCGATTATAAAACCGAAAACGACCTGCTTTCCACACCTTTCGAACCCGTAAAATGCCACACCTTTATCACCGAATGTACCTTCGGATTGCCCGCCTTCAACTGGATTCCACAACAACAAGTAATGCACGACATCAATACCTGGTGGGCCGAAAATCAGGCCGAGAAACAAACTTCCGTGCTCTTTGGCTACAGTCTCGGCAAGGCGCAACGCATTCTGAAATTTCTCGACCCATCCATCGGCCGCATCTACACCCACGGCGCCGTTGAAAATATGACGCAAGTGCTGCGCGAGTTCGCTCAAATGCCTGAAACCATTCCCTTAACCAAAGCCGTGAAAAAAGAAGATCTCATCGGACAAATGGTCTTGGCATCACCTTCAGCACACGGCAGCGTATGGCTAAAAAAAATGACGCCCTACGTAACCGGAACAGCTAGCGGTTGGATGACCTTTCGCGGGGCACGCCGCCGACGAGCCATCGATAAAGGTTTTGTGCTTAGCGATCACTGCGATTGGAACGGACTACTTTCTGCCATAACCGCAACCGGGGCCGAAAAAGTAATTTGTACTCACGGTTATGCCGATATTTTTTCGCGCTACCTCCGAACGCTGGGTTACGACGCCCGAACCGAGCAAACCCAATACGAAGGTGAAATGGCCGAACTCAACGGCGAAGAAAAACTAGAAGATGCCGTATGAAAGACTTCGCCGAACTCATACGAGCACTCGACAGCTCGAATAAAACCAATGTAAAAGTAGCCGCATTAACCAACTACTTCAAAAAAGCCAGCGATGCCGACAAAGTTTGGACCATTGCCATTCTTTCCCACCGCAGGCCACCGCGCCCCGTAAATACAACACTCTTGCGCGTTTGGGCTAACGAACTCGCAGGAATACCGCTGTGGCTGTTCGAAGAAAGTTATCATATTGTAGGCGACTTGGCCGAAACCATCGCGCTTATTCTTCCGCCCACCCAACAATCGTCCGAAAAATCCTTGAGTCGCTTTTTGGAAGAAATGATTGCGCTTAAAGCCAAATCCGATACCGAAAAACGCGAATACCTGCACGAAAATTGGCTGCAACTCAATTATTACGAACGTTTTGTGTTCACCAAACTCATAACCGGCAGTTTCAGAATCGGCGTAAGCCAAAAGCTAATGACACGCGCCTTGGCCAATGCTACCGGCGTCGATGAAGATGTACTTGCTTACAAATTGATGGGCGATTGGAAACCGGCAAAAACCACTTTCGAAGATTTAATTCTCGCCGAACGCAGCACCGATTTCGAAAGCAAACCCTTTCCGTTCTTCCTCGCGTATCCCGTGGAAAACGAACCGCAAGAACTCGGAAATGCCAACGATTTTGCCATCGAACACAAATGGGACGGAATCCGCTCGCAAACCATCGTTCGAAACAAACAACTCTACGTGTGGAGTCGTGGGGAAGAACTCGTAAGCGATAAATATCCGGAACTGCAAGTGTTAACTCAGCTGCTTCCCGACGGAACCGTAATCGACGGTGAGATTTTACCGTGGATCGACAACAACATCGGCACGTTTAACGATTTACAAACACGCATCGGAAGAAAAACCGTAAGTGCCGATTTGCTTCGAAAAGTTCCTATTCGCATTAAAGCATACGATTTATTAGAATTTGAAGGCAACGACATCCGACAACTGCCTTACCGCGACCGACGAGATTTATTGAAAACCGTACTGAACCAACTTCCAACGGATGCACCCATTCTCGAATCGGAGTTTTTGGTTTTAGATTCGTGGGAAGCCGTTGAAGCCGAACGAAATCGAGCTCGGGAAATGCGTTCCGAAGGTCTGATGCTGAAAAAACTCGACAGCTCGTATCAAGTAGGTCGTAAAAAAGGCGATTGGTGGAAATGGAAAATTGAGCCTTTATCCATAGACGCCGTGCTAACTTACGCCATGCGCGGCTCGGGGCGGCGTGCCAACTTGTTTACCGATTACACCTTTGCACTTTGGGAGGAACAAGAAAACGGCGACAGACAACTCGTTACGTTTGCTAAAGCCTACAGCGGATTGACCGATGCTGAATTCCGGCAAGTCGACGATTGGATTAAGAAAAATACACTAGAACGCTTTGGTCCGGTGCGCAGTGTAAAACCCGAACTGGTTTTTGAAATCGGTTTTGAAGGAATTGCATTTAGCAAACGACATAAATCCGGGATTGCCACCCGTTTTCCGCGTATTTTGCGTTGGCGTACCGATAAAAAAATCGACGAAGCAAACACACTCGACGATTTAAAAAGCTTGATTCCGAAATGACAAACGAAGAACTATTTGCCCGAGCCGATTCGTGGTTTCAAAGTCAACAATGGCAGGTGTTTCCCTTTCAGAAAGAAACCTGGGAACACTATCTCGCGGGTAAAAACGGCTTGCTAAACGCACCCACCGGCAGCGGGAAAACGTATGCATTATGGATACCGATTGTCCTTGAACAAATTCGGGCACGATCTCGTTCCGCGAAAGCGAAAACCGGAATCAAAGCCATATGGATTACCCCTTTACGCGCTCTTTCGGTAGAGATAAAACAGGCTGCCGAACGCGTTATCGAAGGATTTCAGCTCGACTTAACCGTGGGCATTCGAACCGGCGACACCGCAGAAGCCGAACGTAGAAAACAGCAAAAACAGCTACCTGATTTACTCATCACAACGCCAGAAAGCTTGCAACTGATGCTCGCCTCTAAAGATTACGCACAGCGCTTATCGCATTGCCAAGCCGTTGTTATCGACGAATGGCACGAACTTCTGGGTACGAAACGCGGCGTACAGATGGAACTTGCACTATCGCGGATGAAAACCATTGCGCCTAATTTGCGTATTTGGGGCATTTCGGCAACCATCGGAAATCTCGAACAAGCACGTGAAGTTTTATTGGGTTTAGATTCGAAAACAAACGAAAAGGCTGTACTAGTACAAGCCAATATTCAAAAACAAATTGAAGTACATGCGATACTTCCCGAAACCATGGATGCCTATCCGTGGCGCGGGCACATGGGTTTACATCTGCTCGACGAAGTAGCTGCCATCGTAAAGCGAAGTAAAACCACATTAATTTTTACCAATGTTCGATCGGCTTGCGAAATTTGGTTTCAGCAATTACTCGATAAGTATCCGGAATTTGCCGGCGAAATTGCCATGCACCACGGCAGTATTGCAAAAGAAACCCGACTTTGGGTCGAACAGGCTATTCGCGACGAGCAACTCAAAGTAGTAGTGTGTACGTCGAGTTTAGATTTAGGTGTCGATTTTGCGCCAGTTGAAACCATTATTCAAATCGGCGGTCCAAAAGGCGTTGCGCGATTCATGCAACGTGCCGGACGCAGCGGTCACCAACCGGGAAAGAAATCGGTGATTTACTTCTTGGCAACGCATGCCATGGAACTGATTGAAGCATCAGCACTTCAAAAAGCCGTAAAACACACCTTGGTCGAAGATCGCGTTCCGTATCTAAACAGCTTCGACGTTTTGGTACAATACTTAACTACACTAGCCGTTTCCGACGGTTTTTATCCGAACGAAATTCGACAAGAAGTTCAAAATACATTCTGTTTTCAAGCAATGACCGACGAGGAATGGCGTTGGATTTTAAATTTCATAACCAAAGGCGGACAAAGCTTGCAAGCATACGACGAATTCAAGAAGGTAGAAATCGAAGCTGACGGTAAATTCAAAGTCAACAGCCGCAAAATCGCCATGCACCACCGCATGCAAATTGGCACAATCGTTGGCGACGTATCGCTGCAAGTTAAATTTCTTGGCGGCGGGTATATCGGTTCCATTGAAGAATATTTCATTTCACGACTTAAACCCGGTGATATTTTCCAGTTCGGCGGACGCAGGTTAGAACTCTATCAAATCAAAAACATGCAGGTTTTGGTGCGCAACGCAACGGGAAGCGGAAAAGCAAAACTGGCCAGCTGGCTCGGCGGTCGGCTTTCGTTCTCCGCACAAATGTCGCAACTCCTTCGAGAAGAACTCTACCGCGCCAATACATCGGATTTATCTCTCGAACTCGCGGCAATGGAACCCGTTTTTACCCGTCAAAGACGCGAATCAATCGTGCCGTCGAGCAACGAATTTCTCATCGAAACCTTTAAAACACGCGAAGGTTATCACAGTTTATTTTATCCGTTTGAAGGTCGGTTTGTGCACGAAGCCTTAGCCAGCTTGTTGGCAT
>CALRVY020000032.1:0-20750 GCA_943371725.1 Pseudanabaena sp. UWO311
ATGGCGTCGTTTCCAAGTTCGCCATAACTCATTCTCATTTTCAAGAAGTTAATTTTTCCTTCCTTAGGAAAGAAAGACTCTTCGGAGATTTTCCATCCAGCAGTAATAGATGGGAAGTTAGCTACTTGATTACTTCTTCCAAATCTTGAAGATAAATCTCGTCTAAACATCATAGACAACAGGTATCTGTCTTTGTAATCGTACTCTAAACGGCCAATGTAGGAAAGACGTCTTTCGTCGTACGCATACGATCCTACGTCACGCCCACCATCTGGACTAGTTCCAATTGCTAAAGAAATATCTGCAAACTCCCAACTGTTGTTTGGTACGTCAAAACCGGTTGCAAATAGTCCGCTTCCGTATTGTTTAAAAATAGTTGTACCAACGGTTGCTTTGAAATTGTGCTCGGAGTTGATGTTAAAATTATAAGCTCCAAAGAAGTCGAATGTATAGTCGTTGTCTTCAATCGCATTTTGATTTACACTGCTTCTTTCCACGTCAAAGACTTTCCCGCCGTAATCGACCTCTTTGTTGAAAACGCGGCCGCGGCTATTTGCGGTATTAAAACCAACTCGCCCTGTTAAGAGAAGGTTGTCTATAATCGAATAATTAAGTTCAAAATTTCCATTTAGTTTTTTGAGCTTATAATCGTTGAATGTGTTTGCGAGTTGTTGAACTGGGTTTATGACTTCGATTCCGTAGCCAGGAGTGCTTGGAATTGGATTGAAATCGCCGTTTGCGTTGAATACAGACAAAGTTGGATCTGCGTTTACCGCATTAAACAATACAGAACCAAGACCGTTTTCATTGAACGAGTCTCGATCGATATACGTATAGATTACGTTTGTGCTTAACTTAAGCTTAGAAGACAAATCTGCATCGAGCCGTAGGCGAGCCGTATTTCTTTTAAAATCCGATTTTTCACGACCCACTATACCTTCTTGAGTAAAATCGGAAGCACTAAACATGTATGATACTTTTTCACTACCTCCTCTAATTGAGAAATCGGTATTTCGAATCGGTGATGTATCAAAAACTTGGTCTTGCCAATCAGTTCCGGTACCTAAATTACTTACGTTAGGAAAAGGTACTGGTTCCCCGCCATTTGCATAACTTTCATTAGTTAAAAGAGCGTATTCAGTTGCGTTCAACAACGGAAGCTTTCTTGTTGTCTCTTGAAAACCTGTAAAAGTATTAAGCGATAGGACTGGTTTTGAATTTTTCTTACCTTTTTTAGTGGTTACTAAGATAACGCCGTTTGCACCAATAGTTCCGTAGATTGCCGCTTGCGCGTCTTTCAAAACCGTTAACGATTCAATATCGGCAGGGTTAAGCAAACTTAAATCTCCTTGGTAACCATCAATTATAGCAATAGGCGCAGCACTACCGTTCGTTGCTACACCGCGAATTCGAATGTCTAAGCCGGCACCCGGCGCACCCGATTGCTGAGTAACAGTTACACCAGCTACGGTTCCTTGTAATGCCTGTTCCGTTTTAAATGGCGTTAAATTTTCGATTGTTTTAGCACTTACAACTGCTACGGAACCCGTTACGTCTTTGCGTTTCTTTTCACCGTATCCAATAACTACAACATCTTCAAGTACATTCACTGCTTCCTGAAGCTTGACGTCGAAAGTACCGCTTCTAGTTACTGTTAGTGCGAAGGTTTGAAAACCTACGTAGGTAAATTGAACGACCTGCCCCTCTGACAAATTATTTAGTTTATAAATTCCGTCGAGGTCTGTTGCTGCGGTAGCGGTTCCTCCAACCGAGATACTAACACCCGGAAGAGGTAGCCCAGATGATGCTTCGCTTACAGTACCCTGAATATTGATATTCTGTGCCTGTAAACCAAAAGCCCATAAGACTAGTGCGAATAAATAAATTCTTGATTTCATATTTGGTTTTGCTGTTATCATTTACGAAAATAGGTGGATAATCTTGCATATTTCGAAATAGCAACCACAACAAAAAATATACATCAAAAAAAAAGTAAAGAAAAAATTCGAATTAGCTAAAAAATTAAGGTTTAGCGCGGAATGACGGTTGTATAGACAATCGAAAACTCTACAAATACAGGTTTCCGCAAACGTTGTTGTTGTGGTGATGTATAGGAGTTTTAACGGTAAAGCTGTAGCTTAAATCGACAATATGTATTCAACTAATCCCTGTTCGTGCGGCAAATCCATTTTTTTACGCAAACGATATCGTTTTATCTCTACACTTCGAACAGAGATATTCAACAAAGGAGCTATTTCTTTTGAAGATAAATTAAGTCGCAAGTACGCACATAAGCGCAAATCGTTTGGGGTTAGCGCCGGATGTGCTTGTTTGATTTTCTTTAAGAAATCCTTATCGGCACTGTCAAATGCTTCCCTAAATACATTCCAATTATCGTCTTCCGAAATATTCTTAGAAATCTTTGAAATCACATTCTTCACACCTCTGCTTGCATCGCCAGTTGATGTTTTATTCAAATCTTCCTTGATCAACGCCAGTAATTCGTTCTTCTGAATCAGCGAAAGTGTCGATACAGCCAGTTCTTTACTCTTGTTGTCAACGTCTTTCGCCAATTGTTCATTTCGAAGTTTCATCAGCTGCTGTTCGTTTTCCAACTCTTTGATTTCCAACAATAAGTTGTTTTCCTCAATTAGTTTTTCGCGTTGCTTTTGGTAGTATTGCTTGTACTTTTTATTTGTAAAGAAAGCTAAGTAAATACCGAGTAGAACGTATATCAAAAGTGCAACATTTGTAGCATACCACGGCTTTAAAATGGTAAATGAATACTTGGCAACGTTAACTGGCTTAGAATTTGCGATTTTAGAACGAACCATAAAAGTATAGGTTCCCGGTTCTAGATTTTTAAATGTTACGCCAGCCTTACTACTCCATTTACTCCAATTATCTTGAAATCCGGTTAAGGCAAATTGGTATTCGGCATTGATGTATTTGTTGAACTCAGGAACTGCGTAACTAAACATGAAGTTGTTTTGGTCGTGATCGAAAGAGCCCTTGCTTTCAATGGAAACGAAACGTTCGCGCTCGTTTTGTTTGTAATTGTAAACATAAGTTATAGCTACTGGATGATTGCTAAAACTCAAATCATCGATATTTAAGGTGTAGTAGCCGTCGGTGGTTCCTATCAAATAGGACGAAGGTGAAATTTGGGTCACGTTTTCATAACCCAACATCGAATTAGTTAGGGTAGCCGAAATCGGAATGAAATTCAACTCTAGTTTGTTACTAAGCTTACCAACCGTGAAATAATGTATGTAATTCTTTGTGAACATCCATAACTTATTGGATTTATCCACAATCAGCTTTCCAGAAGTATACTCGTCTCTTTCCAAAATCTGACTGAAAAACAAATCTTTATCAAATGCGCCCGTAGCCTGATTCAATCGATAAATACCATTCTTACAGGCGTAATAAATTTGGTTCTGATATTTAATCAAACCCGCATTTTTGCCTTTTTGTGGGTTTTGATAGGTAAAAACGTTTTTTGCTTTTAGTAGATTACCATCCACTTCCAACCTAAAAATGCCTTTATACTCGTGCGAAACAAATATTTGGTTGTTGTTGTTTAGCTCAAAGTTCTTGGACGAGTAATCGAAATTTGCCAATTTATTTCGAAAACGCCAACCCGATTGCGTTTTTTCCAATACAGATAAGCCGTAGTAACTTCCTTGCAGAAGCAAATTTGGATTGTTGGGAACTTTTGAGAATTTCCATGTTCCAGACTGCGAAAATATTGGCGTCGCATTTGAGTCTGTAATTAAAAACGTGCCCGAATCATGTCCGCAAAACAAATTCTGATCGTGTACAAATAAACTCCAAACCTGACCTTTTGTTCCCGAAATAAAGCGAAACGACTCACCGCTGTCCCATTTCTTGTAAAACAACCCTTGGTTGGTACCTACATAGAGAATTCCCTTGTGCAATTCCGACGAATAAACAGTTCCTAAAAGCCCCGACCGGTCGCTATAACTTTTTACAGGCGATTGCAAATTGATGCAGTTAATCCCGTTATCAAGGCCGATCCATACATTTTTGTCGTGGTCTTCGAACAGCGATAATGCGGTGTTGTTGCTAAGTCCGAGCGATTGCGTAATGTGAAATTGAACGCTGTAATCGGGTTTAAGAATGAAGATACCATCGGAAACCGTACCGATAACAGTACCGCCGTTTTTCAGCTTTTGCGAACTGTAAACACTGGTTGCTTTTAGCAAGTCGTTTACTAGAAAAGGGCTTGGAAATACTTTCCCTTGAAACAAGGATAAAAATCCGTTTGTTTGTGTGAGAATGATTAGCACGTCATTTTTCTTCTCGATGCGAACGATTTTGTTGTTTTTGATTTTTAAATCGTTACTAATCAACTTGCTACTCGCATTTTCTATTTCATATAAATTGCCGTTCACCGTTTGGTAAAACAAGTTTCCTCCCGTGTTAAACGCTTTTAAAATTTGCTCCTTTGGTGCAATGATTTTGAATTTGCCTGTTGTTTTATTGAAAATATATATGCGACTGAGCGACTGAAAAAGCACAAAATCCTGATAATGCAAAATATTCCAAAATTGCTCGTCGTCTAATAAACTTTTACGAATTTTTTGACTTAACGAAACGTATTTCAAACGCCCGGTTTCTTGTCGTTTCCAATAGCCAAATTCCATGTAGCAACCGGTATAGATATTACCATCGATGACTTTGACCGATCGAATAATCGTTTCATTAGGAGAAGGATACAAATTCCAAGAAGCGCCTGTAAACTCTAGCAAACCTTCGTTGTTAGCAAAGAATAATCGGTTTTGGAGATCTTGGTCGATCATCCAATTTTGATTTCCCGCTCCGTACAATTTCGGATTGTATTGCACGATTGGAGGCAACTCTTGAGCGTAGAAATGATTGAAAAACAAAACGCAAAGAAATAGCGCTGCTAGTCGTCGACTCAAGGTCTTTTCGGTATGGAACGAATATGTTTGTCGTGGCATATTGCAAATTAAAGAAAGCTTCGGTTAAAAATACTGCAACTACAGCGATTTCGTAAATTTAAAGAATCGAATTCATGCTATTTTGTTCGTTTGGGCGTTCCGGCGGCTAAATTCGTGACGCTTCGCAAACAAATTTTCCGCACGGCCGCTGCCTAGCTGCTCGTTCCCCCGATAGCAACCCGGGCTTTTGGAGCTTAAACGCCAGGCCAAAAAAGGCTTTCTGCTGCCATTAAAAAAGCTGCACCGAAAAAACGATGCAGCTTTAATTATCAACTACAAAAAACTAATTAAAAAACCTTTAAACCTAAACTATTTCTTAACGATCTTGCGTGTAATTGTTTTGTCAGCAATTTGGATTTTGGCAATGTATGTACCTACTGCCCAAGCTGATGTGTTAATCTGTGTTAGCGAACCGCCTGCGTTTTCAAACACCAATTGTCCGAGGCTGTTATAAACTTCCATTTTTTCAATGCGAGCCGTGGTGTCGATTTGCAATACATCGCGCACCGGATTTGGATAAATTGCCAAACGCTCTTGCTCTGGGTTGTTAACCGCTAGAGGAATAGCAGAGAAAAATACGTTGTCGATAAACAAGATACCTTGGCCGGTTGGGTTTCCAGACAAAATGATTTGTGCAATGTTTGAACGTGTTGTTAAACCAACAAAGTCGCTCATTGGAATAACGTAATTGTTCCATTCTGATTGATTTGGAGTGAAAGACAATTCGTGTTCTACATCGTCGCCACCACCAAAAGAAGCATTAGCACCAAAGTCAACTAATTTGATTCGGAAAGCGGTCATGTTTGGAGTCCACGCACTGATGTGGAAGTAGTTCATTTGCGACGCATCGATGGTGTTTGTTACTGCCTCAATTCCTACAAAATCAAGTGCTGTATATTTTTTAACGGCATTTCCAGCGATTTCAACGTCGGAAAAGTTAGCTGCCGACCAATCTGTTCTCCAGGTATCAATTGGCTCATTGCCGTAATTATCTGCGAATAATGAAAGAACAATAGGTTCAGACACATCGGCAGTTGGAGCAGGCTCAGCAGGTGTATTCGGATCGACTACTGCCACGTTGTGAAAATATACGTTGTCAACAAAAACAGTTCCTTGACCAACCGGAGTACCTGAAATGATAAGCTGTGCAATATTCTGGCGGTTTGTTAAACCAGTGAAATCGCTCATTGGAATTTCGTAACTAACCCAACCGGCTTGCGGTGGAGCGAAAGTTAACTCGTGTTCGGTATCGTTTCCACCACCAAAGGCGCCATCCGGACCGAAATCAACTAATTTGATACGGAAAGTGGTCATGTTAGGCGTCCAGATATCCATGTGGAAAAACAACATAGAAGAAGCATTAATTTGATTGGCAACCGTTTCAATACCAACGAAATTAACGTTTTCGTATTTCTTGGTGTCGTTACCGTCGATTTGAACGTCGGAGACTACGCCAGCCGACCACGAGGTTTGCCAAGTATCAACCGGAACGTTCGTGTAAGCGTTACTAAACATTGAAATCACATTTTGTGCCGGACGCGTTGGTGTAGTAGCTGCAACTGTTGGTGCTTGCGGTGTTGATGTAGCAACATTGTGAAAAAGAAGATTATCTACATAAACAATTCCTTCACCAGCAGGTATTCCAGAAATGATTATTTGCGCAATATTGCTTTTGTTTACTAATCCAGTAAAGCTTGAAAGTGGAATGTTCAAATTATTCCAACCGTTGAGTGTTGGATTAACGATAATTTCGTGCTCGGAATCATCGCCGCCGCCGAAAGCACCGCCTGGACCAAAATCAACCAGTTTCACACGGAAAGTTGTCATGTTTGGTGTCCAAATATCCAGATGCAAGAACAGCATGTTGTTGATGTCAATCTGATTAGCAATGGTTTCGATACCCACAAACGATAAGCTGTTGTATAGCTTAGTGTCGTTGCCCGCTATTTGTGTATCGGTAAGTACTCCAACCGACCACGTAGTTTGCCACGTATCAACCGGCACATTTTGATAGGCCCCGCTAAATAATGAGATCACATTTGTTGCCGGAAGTGTTGGTGTTGCAGCCGCTGCCGTTGGAACGCCGTTTTGCGGAGCAGAATTCCCGTGATCGTTAACAGCTTGCGCTACAAAGCCACAAGAAATTAACAATACTGTAAAAAAAGACGTAATTTTTTTCATGTTTCATTGTTTTGAAGTTCAAAACAAAAATAGAGCAGAGCGTGGTGCTATACTACAGCGCACTATTATATAAAAACTATACAAGCATTAGAGTGTCGCAAACGTTTGCGAACCGCTTACTACAGCTCATTTCGTTGCATTTATGGGAAGCGGAAGCGGTTTGGAAAAAAACGGCTTTGTAAAGGTGATGTTGTGGTAAATGCAAGCAAAAACGCCGCGATTATAATTACACCCTGATTTGAAAACAAAAATTTTACAACTAAAACCTGAGTTCGATTAAAAATCTTTATCAGAACGCATAAAATGTGCAAATCGTGAAATCAAATAGAAATCGAAATGAACAACTGCCGCGCTAAACATATAAACGGCTGCCTACTTCGTTAGATTTTTTTGCGATACTACAGTATCCCAAAAAAATCCGCCTTGTAATCAGCCATTTATCTGTTTTCTGATCGCAATTTTTAAATCGAACACAGGTTTCTAAAACAACGTTGATTTTCTACCAACCAAAGTTTACGGAATAGCAACTGAATGAAGAAAAAAAAGATTGGTGTTTGAAAAAAGTTCTAAACCTGGGCACAGAAGTTCTTTGAGCACCATTTCGCAATAGCGATTGGCGCGAAAATAAACGGCAACTAAAAAACGTGTGAAGCTGTTTTAGAGAAGGCGACCAGCGGAAGCCGGCTCAAAAACGAGCTGAACCGTTTTTTATGCCGTTTATTGCAGCAAAAGCGCGACCTGCCGCCGTTCCGTACTTCCACTAAATAGCGGCAGGGATTGCCCAAAAATTAGATTTTGTAAACTGCCTTGGCATTCAACGTGGTTTTATCGGCTGCTTCTTGAAGTGACATTCCATAAATACCGGCTACTTTTTCGGCAATTAAGCGCAAAAATGCGGGATCATTGCGTTTACCTCGATGCGGAACCGGCGCCAAATACGGCCCGTCGGTTTCCAAAACAATTTCCGAAAGCGGAATTTCATGCAAAAACTGATCGATCTTTCCGTTCTTAAATGTTGCTACGCCGCCAATTCCGAGTTTCAAACCCAAACCGACTGCTTGTTTCGCTTGTTGCAAATTGCCGGTAAAGCAATGAAAAATACCACGTAAGCCGCGATTTCGATACGATTCTAAAACCTCGAAAATTTCATTAAATGCCTCGCGACAATGAATGTTTATGGGCAAATCGAATTCTAAAGCCCAGTCGATTTGCGTGCGAAACGCCTCGAGTTGCCAGTTAAGTGTCGACTGATCCCAATACAAATCCACGCCAATTTCGCCCACAGCTACGTAACCTCCTTTTTTGAGTTCGGTATAAACGACAGCAAGTTCTTCTTGAAAATTTTCTTTCACATAGCACGGATGCAAGCCCATCATGAGTGAAACCTGAGCGGGATATTTGTGCTTTAGGCGATTCATTCCGGCATGCGATGAACTGTCGATTGCCGGTAAAACAAAATGCGAAACACCGGCGTTGAAGGCTTGTTGGATTAATTCAGATTCTTGATTTTCAAACTCTTGACTATATAAATGAATGTGTGTATCGATTAACATGCTGCGGTGATAAGTGTTGCAAAAGTAACCAAACTAAGTATTTGAAAGAATTGCTAAAAGTTTAGTTGGTTGAAAAGTAGAAAGTTGTATATTTGCCGACATTTTATAAACAATTTCATAAACACATTGTTATGTACGCAATCGTAGAGATAGCAGGGCAACAATTTAAAGTAAGCAAAGACTTAAAGGTTTATGTACACAGATTGGCAACTGAGGAAGGTTCGAAAGTTACTTTCGATAAAGTTCTTTTGGTTGACGATAACGGTACAATCACTTTAGGCGCCCCGGCTGTAGAAGGTGCTTCAGTAGAAGCCAAAGTGTTACAACACTTAAAAGGAGACAAGGTAATTGTTTTCAAAAAGAAACGCAGAAAAGGTTTCAAGAAGAAAAATGGTCACAGACAATCGTTAACACAGATTGTTATTGAGGGCATTACTTTAGGAGCTGTTAAGAAAGCCGCTAAAAAAGAGGCTGCTCCTGTAGCTGATGAGGCTGAAGCGCCAAAGAAAGCGCCAAAAGCGAAGAAAGAAGAAACAACTGAAGAGTAATAATATTTAAAACCTATAAACGATGGCTCACAAAAAAGGTGTCGGTAGTTCGAAAAACGGTAGAGAATCAGAAAGTAAGCGTTTAGGCGTGAAAATTTTTGGTGGTCAGGCTGCATCAGCTGGAAACATTATCGTAAGACAACGTGGTTCGAAGCACAATCCAGGTGCAAATGTGTACATCTCTAAAGATCACACGTTGCATGCTTATGTGGATGGTGTTGTTAAGTTCCAGAAGAAAAAAGACAACAAGTCGTACGTTTCAATCATTCCTTTCGAGGCGTAATTGAACGACATTTTAAAAGAGAAACCCAATCAGTAGTGATTGGGTTTTTTTTGGGAGATTGAGAGATTGAAAGATTTTGAGATTAAAAGATTGAAAGATTTCGAGATTGAGAGATTGAGAGGTTGCAAAATTAGAAATTCGAGTACCTATTTCGGATTGAGGAGCGGCGTTTTCTGGGCAATCCGCTGCGGCAAACGTTAGGTGGAAATCTGACTCGCCGCACCGTCACGCCTTTCACTGCAACAAAACGCTCGAAAAAGCACAAACACTGGTCGCCAAAAAGCTTCTGAGGTCGCTTTTTTCCTTCCGTGTTTGTACACCTGAACTCGGTTTAACTGTTTAGCGACCGCGATTTACACAGATTTTCTACTAGTCTAAATCTTAATGTGTGGTGAAACCGCGATCTGACAAAGATTTTTAATCGAGTTCAGGTTTTACCCTTTTTCGAGCGTTTTGGTTTCCGTTGCAGTCGTTATTGCGGGGAAGGTGCAAAACGTGTCGTTGCAGGAGAGTTACACTCACAATTATATAAATTTTCACAGCGTAATAACGTAAAAAATAATACCTTAGCCCTACCCCTACGTTCTTGCCTATACTGATTACGACCCCTTTGGTATGCTTATACCGCATAGGCATGATGGAACGGGGAATTACCGCTATGGTTTTAACGGAAAAGAGAATGATGATGAGGTGAAGGGAGAGGGTGAGAGTTACAATACTGAATTTAGACTTTACGACCCATTAATTGGCCGGTGGTTGACGGTAGATCCTTTACAAAAAGATTTGCCGTGGCAAAGTCCATATGTTGGTATGGATAATAAACCAGTCATCAGAAATGATGTTGATGGTGACTGCCCTACTTGTATTTCTGGTTTTATTATAGGAGGCTTAATGGAAATGGCTTTCCAAATAGGAGAGCATATGCTTAAAGGAGATGATATAGAAACAGCTTTCAAAAAAGTTGACTATGTTAGTGTGATAGGCAGCGCGAGTTTAGGAGCTGTTACTGGAGCTTTTGATGGTGGGGTTAGCAAGTTTATAGGTGCATTAGCCGATCCTAAAAAAGCAAAAATTTTAAATAAAGTACTTGAATTTGGTTTAACAGCATTAATTGATGAAGCAGCTCAAGCAGGTTATGATGCAAGTGGTATCGAAGATGCAATACACGGTTTAGCAGGTGATAAACCAAAGACTTGGCAACAAATAGGTGAAATTGGAGAACAAAAAACAGAAAGCGTTTTAAAATCCTCATATGAGAAAGAGTTAAAAAGTGGTAAATATGGTATTTCAGAACAAGTGTTTGCAGAAAATTTAGAAGGAGGCAAGGATACAAAATTTGATTTTGTTGTCTATGATAAAAGAACTGGTGAAGTTATTGAAGTTGCGGAAAGTAAAGCACATTTTCATACAACTAAAAATCCTGCTAGTCTAAAGGCAGGACAAAAAGATTTTTATGATTTGAATAAAAAATTCAAATTTGGAACAGGTAGCAGTGTTCCCAAACAACTACAAGGTAAAGTAGTTTCAAAAGAAACAGTAAAAAAGCTACTGTTATGCGTTGGACAGTTAATAAGTATACAGGAAAAGCAGAGAAACTAGCTAAAGATGCTGTAGAAAATATAGTGAAAAAGATTAAAAAATAAAAATGAATTTAATTTTAGAAGAAAGGTTTATAAACTCTTTAGAAATAAGATTAAAAAACTATGGTTTTATCAAAAATGAAGTTGAATTAAAAGGTTCATTCCATGTAGTCAATTTTGTTTTAAACTTAAATCAAGTTAATTATAATTTGTTATTTCGCATTTTACCCAAAAGATTAAAGTTTGAAATTTATTTTGATGTTGAGTATACTGTTTTATCTCAAATTCTGAAAAATATTGATATTGGATCGAAATGTAAATACACTTTTACAGGAAAATTAGCTGATTTTTTAGAACCCGAAAATACAAATTGGTTTAATAATACAACTTGTTTGGAAGATGAGAAGATTAATTTACAAAATGAAGAAGATATAAACAAAACTGTTAGTTATATAGAAGAAAAATACATCAAAGTAGTTGTAAGTGAAATTATTCCTAAAATTAATTCTTTGGATAAATTAAATTCTCTCTTAAATAATTATGATTTAGTTTATGATGAAGAAAATGACGAGCCAAAAATGTATGTTCTTTCTGGTGGTATGATTTTCCAAAGTGTATCTGCTCTTATCTTGAATACTATATATAATAACCCTAAAAAAGAGAAATTAATAGAAATGTACTCTTGGCTTTACAATGTTTTAAAAGACGAAGAAGATATAGATAAAATTATAATGGGGAAAACTTTAAACTATGTTAGACTTAAAACTTTTTTTACACAAAAAGCTAAATAAATTATTTATACATAATAAATAAATTACAAAAGCGATCTAAACGACTGCTTTTTTTATGGTTTTAAGAGGAGTAAGCCTGCTTAGCTTTACAATCACGAATGGTCAAATCAAGAAAACGAGTAACCATTGCTTTGTATTCTTCGTTCATATCTTGTAATGAAAGTGGTCGTGTCGGCTTTTTTGACAGTTTGTAAATACCGCTTTTTGGTAAAAATTTTTATTTGAATTAAACCATAAAATAGTAAGATTGAAGCGTATTTTGCAAATTTTACAGTTGCGCAAATTTACAATCTGTTCTGAAATTTGTCCAGTAACAATCATTCGATAACGTCTCCCCGCAGCCCGGATAGCAGCGAAAAACCCGCAAAGCGGCAGGTGCAAATTTGGCGTGCTTTTACTGGCGACCAAAGAAGCCAAAGTAAAAGCACTGCCAAATGCGCCTAAAGCTGCGGATTTACTTCGTCAGTTCGGCTTTCAGCCTCGGGTGAAGCGAATAGCTGGAAATGCTGCCCAAGAAAATTAATGCGTTGGATAAAACTAAGATTTGAAGCAAACCGTTTTGAAAATACGTATTCTAGGCTTCTTCCCGCCAGCCCGTACTTAGGATACTACTAATTTCCGAAATAAAAAGCAAACCGCCCTACAACCCCCTCATTTTGAGAAGATTTATAGCAAGGTTTGTTGGGTTACTTGTTTGGCATTTGGTAATTCCTGTCCGCCTAGGAGGATTGTAGCATGGGGCAATACGTGCCAGCGCAGGCAGGCAAATTGCTAGATTTATAAAATGCTTCTGGCGCGCTTCGCAAAAAAACAATGAAAAAAAGCACTATCCTTCTACTCTTCTTTAGCATCTTATTAATTTTTAATTGTTCTAGTGTTACCACTGTTGAAAATTCAATCATTATAAAAACCCGGCGTGGTTCCTTTTCAAGAGGAGAAGAATACGAAAGCACTAAATATTTCTACTTAGCCAACTGTAACAAAAAAGAAATTGATAGTTTTATGTCAAATAGCTCAAGAGGAATCAACGAAACGATAAGAATGCTAATTGAAAAGTTTAATGCAATTCCTATTTTTGATGAGCCTGTAAGATTCTGGGACGGATCTTGCGAAAAAAAACAGTTCAACAGTGCTATCGATTATGGTATAGAATATGATACAAAACGATACAAAATTGTCGAAGATAATTTAAAGAACGATAGTAATTTTAAAAGAGTAGAAAATGGAGTTTACAAACCTTACAAAATTTATTTTTATTACAGAAAAGTTAAAAAAATCGAGTTTTGTACCGTTGAAAGCACTTTTTCCTATTCAGATTCTTGTATAATTATTAAGAAATTGAAGTGGTAGATAACTATCTACCCCGACGTTCTTGCCTATACTGATTACGACCCCTTTGGTATGCTTATACCGCATAGGCACGATGAAACGGGGAATTATAGATATGGGTTTAATGGGAAGGAGAATGATGATGAGGTGAAGGGAGAGGGGAATAGTATTGATTTTGGAGCACGGATGTATGACCCAAGGGTGGGGAGATGGTTTAAAATGGATCCGTTAGTTGGAAGATATCCGCACCTATCCTCATATAATTTCGCCGCAAATAGTCCTTTACAGTTTATTGATCCAGATGGCAAAAAAATTATCATATACTATCGTACCGCCGACGGAAAAGAACGACAATTTGAATATAAACCAGGAATCAAACCTCCTAATAATAAATTTGTCCAAAATACGGTGCAAATGTTAGATAAATTAATAAAAATAGAAGGTTTCAAAAATATTGAAATAGAAGGTAGTACTAATCCTAACGACCGTTTAAATGAAATTATTAACAGCGAGAAAACCCTTCATTTAGTCGAAATAACTGACAAATCTAATAATTCGTCTACGTATGTTGTGGGAGATTACGTCGCAAATAGCAGAGATCCCCAAAAAAAAGAGCTAGGTAAATTTGATGTTGGCGATGGTTTTGGAAGTATAAAGGTTAATGACGAGTATGGAATTGAATACATCGATGATGGAAAAACATACACAAATAGCCCTACAGCGCAACTAGCGCATGAACTAGTCCATACCATTCACGAAAATGAGTGTCCAATCGAAACTCAGGCAAGAAGAAATACTCCAAACATTCCAGTCATTGGAAATGAAGAAGAAAAATTAACTGTAAAAGAAAGTAATCAAATCAATAAGAAGCTCAATGAACCCAAAAGAAAAGATTATCGAGCCGAAGGAGGAATGGTTAAGACACAAAGTCCAACTTCAAATAAGAAAAAACCACAAAATTAATATTGTCATATTATTATTATTCTTGATTTCAAACCAAAGCTGCATAACTATACATGAAAAAATAAAACGAGCACGTGCAAATTTTTCTGGCCCAAACCTAACTATCTACAAATATGTGAGTCTTTCGTCTCCAGGTATTGAAGTAAATGAAAAATCATTTTGGACTAGGGGTTGGGACGAAGGAGAGTTTATGATTAGAATATCGAGTGCCATTAGTATCGCAGATGTAAAAAATAATGTGCAAAACATGCCTTCAACTGAAGAATTTATGGGAACATACAAGTTTGCATTTGTAGAAAAAGACGACGACACGATTTATGCATCACAAAATCTAAAAAGCTGGGCGCTCGTACGCGGGAAAAACAGAGCTTACTTTAGCATCGAGGATCAGCGAATTTCCAAAAAAGATTCAAGTTTTATCAACAAGATGCGACAAGCTGAACCCATTCTAAATGAATGTAAAATGCTAAATTAATTTTTGTTGCAGATAGAGTAGGCGCTACCTCTCCCGCTCATATCCTTTCTCCTTGAAAGACAAATAGCTAAAACAGCAAAAACTACAGCCCTAAAAGTTGTAGTTTTTTGTATATTTACAAGACGTTCTTACACAAAATGCCGCTATTCTTTTGAATAGCTTTTTACCCAACCGCCAAGCCACAGACGGGAATTACCGCTATGGTTTCCAAGGCCAAGAACAAGACGATGAGGTAAAAGGCGAAGGAAACTCCCTAAACTACACCTTTAGAATGCACGACCCGAGAGTGGGTAGGTTTTTTGCGGTGGATCCGTTGTTTAAAACATATCCAAGCAATTCACCATTCGCATTTAGCCAAAACGATGTAATTAGATCTATAGAATTAGAAGGACTGGAAAAGAAAGTAGTAGAAGTTGCAAGAGACAATCAAGGATATATTACAACGATAAAAGTAACAAGGGCATTTGCGAAAAAATCTTCTTTTAATGAAGAACAAGCTTATAATCCAGATTTAAATTTAAAAGAGATTAATACAAATTCAAATTTTTCAGGATTAGAAATGGTTGCTTTTGATCAAAATAATGATGGTGCAGTATTTATTAATAAAATTCACAGAGGTGAATCAAATAGTTATGAAAGACTAGCAAATTATGCTTTAAAAAGGGGGAATCATCAAATAAAAGAAGGTGATTTTTCAATGACACCAGGATTAGGAGGTGGTGGTGTAACTGACAATACAGGTTTGAATTTTCCTCGAATATATAATAATCAACCACAGTTAATTAGAAAAGCCCCAAGAAATGATGATGGTTACATTTATAAAATTGATGAAGCTAGTATTAATTTAGGAAATGTTGGTGTTGGAAGACAATCTAGTTCATTAATAAGTGCAAATGATGCGTTGAATTATGTGCAAACTCCAATAAATTCTAATGAAATATTACCCTCTTTACAAGATGCTCAAAATGGATTAATTAATGTAGCACAAATAAATTTAAGATTTACAGATGAAAAAATGCAAACTAGAATAGGAGATGATTTGATAAATCAATTGATAGAAATTTATCCTGGCGCACAAATTAATACAACAATTAGTAATAAAGGTTTAAAATCTGATAGAGTTGAGGGTGTTTCAGCTTCTTATAAATTTAATTAATTATGAAAAAAACCTTATTTATATATTGACTTTTATTACAAATTTTTCTTTTCCTCAAGTAAGTACTAAAGAACTTACGGATAAATATTTAGGCTTTAATAATTTTCCTAAAGAAGTAAGGTTAGTGGCTGGTTTTTTTGAACAGGTTAAAAATAGAGTTAAATTAAGCTTTTAAAAGAAAAACAGTATGAAGACATCAAAATTTTCAAAGGAACAGATTATTTCGATCTTAAAGGAGCAAGAACAAGGCTTTAAAGTTGTTGATATCTGTCGCAAGCATGGTTTAAGTGAACCGACTTTTTACAGTTGGAGAAAGAAGTACGATGGTTTGAGCGTGAGTGAACTTCATCGTCTGAGAGAACTAGAACAAGAGAATAGTCGTTTAAAACGGGCTGTTGCGGATTTAACGCTAGATAACCAAATTTTGAAGGATGTAAATTCAAAAAAGTGGTAACGCCTGAGCAAAAAGAGCAATGTGCGGTGTACGTTGAACAGACATTCAAAGTATCGCATGCTCGGGCGTGTAAACTAGTTGGTTGCTCTAGAACGACTAAGTATTATAACAAGAAGATGCCTATAAAAGATGCGCGGGTAGTGGAATTGATTTCTCAAGTAGTAGGCAGTAGCCGGCGTGGACGAAAAAAAGTGATTCCGCTGGTGCTTAAAAAAGACCCAAAGCAAAGCGCTTTTAGAATTAGGAGAGTTTACACCCAATCGGGGTATTCCCTTTTCAAGCGTCCACGAAAGCGTATTGCCAACAATCAGCCTAATCCGGCACAAGTTCCGCTGATGGCAAATGAGGAATGGGCAATCGACTTTATGTACGATTCGCTTGTGACAGGTCGTGCCATACGCTCTTTGAACATCATTGATCCGTTTAATCGCTTATGCAAAGGCATCTATATTAAACATAGCTTCGCGGCAAAAAGCTTGATAGAGTCGCTGGAACAAGCCATTGAGAAACACGGCAAACCAAAATTTATTCGCACAGACAACGGTCCGGAATTCATCTCAAAAGCATTTCAACTTTGGATGGGTAAAAACGGTATAAAATGGCATGCTATTGAAAAGGGAAAGCCGCAACAAAACTGTTTCGTAGAACGTTTTAACAGAACTGCCAGAGAAGAATTTTTCGACCGTAACTTATTCCGTGACTTGCAACAAGCAAATGAACTCGCTGGAGTATATCTCAACGAATACAATGATTACAGACCGCATGAATCTTTATTTAACCAAACACCTTCTCAATATGTTGCGTAGGTTTTTTTTAGGCATCAGCCCTCTGAAATGCGAAAAGCAGACACCAACACAGGCATCTGCTTTTGCGACATTTCATCGGGTGAACTTAACCCTGGCGAGTTGCTCCTCAGCAGAGCTCGATTCCGTTTCAGTTCAAAACAAATTTCAAATCAAAAAACTATATTTACAAACTGTCGAAAAAGCCGACCACTTTCAGTAAAAATAAACAACAATTTAATTTATAGATTTAATGAAGAAGGGCTTTTGATTGAAAAATTTATTTTAGATAAAACTGAAAATTTTAGAATTGAAAATATATTTAAGGAGGATTTGGTCATTAAAACAAAAACTTATATTAATGACAAAATTTATTCAATTGAAAATTATAATTATGATTCGGATTTAAATATTTCCTCTTATCAGGTTTGTTTTTCTAATGACACAATAGAATCAAAATATTATTACGTAAATAGGAAAATAAATAAAATTGTGAAAAGTGAAAACGGCAAAGAAATAATTACTGAATATTACTATCAAAAAAACAAAGACAGCATTGTTACCAGTTTAAATAATCAATTTCTGAATAGAACAGAGATAATTAAAACTGACACTTTAACGATCAATAGTTTTTATGAAAGTAATATAAACGAACCTGACCAAATTATTAAAACTTATTTTAATGATAAAAAACTAACAAAAGAGGAAATTTATAGTTTCAATAGATTAATTGATAGAACATATTATCAAGATCTTAAGGGGTTTAATACTAGAAAAATAAAAGATAAAGAAGCCTTAATTATTCTTTTAGACAAGAGAAACAATTGGATTAAAAAAATAAAAAATAATATTACTATTGAAGAAAGAAAAATTATCTATGATAAATTTTTAAATATTAGAAGTATTAAATTTTTAAAGCAAAAGAAAAAATATGAATTTGCTTACTTGATAAAATATTAAAAAAAGGAAACTTACCGCTCGGTTTGTCACTTTACCTTAATTCGAACCGTTTATAAATGAAATTTACCTGATTTTCCTCGACTGCGCGCACTTCCAATTCGCACCTAAAAGAAATATTGCTACCGATTTTTCAGCAACGTCTCCCCGCAGCCCGGATAGCAGCAAAAAACCCGTAAAGCGGCAGGTGCAAATTTGGCGTGCTTTTACTGGCGACCAAAGAAGCCCAAGTAAAAGCACTGCCAAATGCGCCTGAAGCTGCGGATTTACTTCGTCAGTTCGGCTTTCAGCCTCGGGTGCAGCGAATAGCCGGAAATGCTGCCCAAGAAAGTTTAGCTGGTGAAAAGAACTTCCATTTGAAGCAAACGACCTTGAAATTGCATGTTTCAGGCTCACTCTCGCCAGCCCGTACTTAGGATAGTACTAATTTCCGAAGTAAAAAGCAAACCGCCTTACAACACCCTCATTTTGAGAAGATTTGTAGCAAGGTTTGTTGGGTTACTTTTTTGGTATTTACTACATTCGTAGCATGGGGCAATACGTGCCGGCGCAGGCGGGCAAATTGCTAGATTTTTAAAATACTTCTGGCGCGCTTCGCAAAAAAACATACCTTAGCACTACCCCGACGTTCTTGCCTATACTGATTACGACCCCTTTGGTATGCTCATACCGCATAGGCATGATGAAACGGGGAATTACCGCTATGGTTTCCAAGGCCAAGAACAAGACGATGAGGTAAAAGGCGAAGGAAACTCCATAAACTACACCTTTAGAATGCACGACCCGAGAGTGGGTAGGTTTTTTGCGGTGGATCCGTTGTTTAGAGATTATCCTCAATATACCCCATATTCTTTTAGTGGAAATAAAGTTATTAACGCAGTTGAAATTGAAGGTTTAGAAGAACAAGTAATTGTCAATAATACAAATGGAGGTAAAAAGACCAAACAAAATTATTTTGTTCTAAACGGTAAAACAGCTTTAGCAAATGACTTCATAGGTCCTGTCATTCAATCGTTGAAAGATATAGATTTAGTTAATAACAAATCAAAAGTTACTTTTGTTTACCACGGTTTTACAACTAGAACCCTTAAGTCAGGGCCTTGGTATTGGCGTTCAATGGATACATATTATTTAGCTAAGTATGATATACATTTAGTTGTAGACGGACTAAGTTTAAAAATACCTGTAGAGCTAAATACTGGGGAGGGAGTTAATCATCCTGGAGGTAATGCAGTAGATTACGCATTGTTAACTGTGGGATCTGGAGTTTGGGGAGAACTATTTGAAAAAGCTATTAAGGTAAAAGTACAGCAGGCTATTGTTAAGCATTTTACAGGAATATTAGCAAAAGAAGGGGTGAAATTTACTATTCAAGATATCATAAAAATTGGTAGAAATCAGCTAAATAAAATTGTATTTTTAGAAAAAGGGAATGCTAAAGCTGGTCTAGAACATATTATGAAACACGCCGATGATTTTTCTAAAAATGGCATTGCAAAAGATGATATAGCAGATTTTGTATTTGATGCGACAACAAAAGGGAAAATAGTTGGATAGCAAGGCGAAGGGACTGGAAGACCAATATATGAGTATTTATACAAAGGAGAAGTTAAAAGAGTAGCAGTAACTACCTCGGAAAATGGTTTTATAGTTGGAGCAAATCCTGTGTCAGTTCCTAAAAATTAATTTTTTCAATAAATATGAATATTAAAATTTCACTTGAGTATGGTTGCTTCCCTCTTTGGATAAGTGAAAAAGATGAGATTTATAGTAATGTTAATCATTATGATTTAAATTTTACAGAAGACTTAAAGAAGAATATTGACAAATGGAATATAAAATTCCAACAAACATTAAATCAAGAATATCCGCCAGACTCTTCGTTTAGTAGTTTAGCTGATTTAATAGAATTTGAAAAGGAAGGAGTTTTAGTTTGGAGAGATATTATGAAACAAATGCTTAATGTTAATGTTAGTTATTTTAGTTTATTAAAAGACAAGTATTATTGCAATCTTGATGAATTAACTTCTGAAATCGATAATGTTTAATCTAACTCTATAAAATCTTTTAACTTTAAAATAAGTAGACAAAATCAAAACACGCTCTTGGGGGTGTTTTTTTGTGGGTTGTAGTAAAGAAAGAAAAAGTTTTTTACAATAGGTTTGTCGACTCAATATATTTCGAACTGCTATATTCTTCTTTTCAAAAAGAGCCTAGCGGCAACTACACGTTGCTTTTCATGCCACCCAGTTCCCGCCAGCCCGTACTTAGGATTGTACTAATTTCCGAAATAAAAAGCAAACCGCCTCACAACGCCCTCATTTTGAGACGTTTTTTAGCAATCTTTATTAGCTCACTTTTTTGGCATTTGGTAATTTTGTAGCATGGGGCAATACGTGCCGGCGCGGGCGTGCAATAGCTAGATTTATAAAATGCTTCTGGCGCGCTTCGCAAAAAAAAGTATACCTTAGCACTACCCCGACGTTCTTGCTTTTAACGATTACGACCCCTTTGGTATGCTCATACCGCATAGGCATGATGAAACGGGGAATTACCGCTATGGCTTTAACGGAAAAGAGAATGATGATGAGGTGAAGGGAGAGGGGAATAGTATTGATTTTGGAAATAGAATATCTGATTCAAGGTTAGGTAGATTTTTTAGTATTGATAAATTGGATTCTGCAACACCATCCACAAGCGGTTATTCTAT
>CALRVY020000033.1:0-20735 GCA_943371725.1 Pseudanabaena sp. UWO311
GAAGTTTGGGTAATGTATGTGGCTGTAATTGTTACAGTTGCTATTATGATGTTTGCCGCAGAACCAATAAGTAATTTCGTAAATAAGCATCCGGCGTTTAAAATGTTGGCTTTAGCATTTTTACTTTTAATTGGATTTTCGCTTGTAGCAGAAGGTTGTGGCGTCGAAATTCCGAAAGGCTATATTTATTTTGCGATGGCGTTTTCGTTATTGGTAGACGTGTTGCAAATGCGTATGCATCCGAGCACAAAGCCGGTTGAAGTTCGCGAGCACTACGACGTTAAGGAAGCGGAACAATCGGATAAGACCGTTTTGTAACGATTTTGCGGCCTCGATTGCAACGAAAAGCGCGCAAAAAGCAATTTGCTGCGTGAACCGAAGCAAAACGGCGACCGTAGGAAGCCCGTTGTGCGACCAGTGAACGCGCGAATGGCTTTGCGTACTTGAAGTGAAAAGCGGGAATTGCCGCCCACAAAAAACAAGATTTTAAACGTATCTTTACCTCGTAATTTGAAACTATGGAGACGGTTTTAGAACAACAAAGTACTACACTGGCAAAACCAAAGTGGTTGAAGGTAAA
Organism: Pseudanabaena sp. UWO311; assembly: GCA_943371725.1. Taxonomy (GTDB): domain Bacteria; phylum Bacteroidota; class Bacteroidia; order Flavobacteriales; family Flavobacteriaceae; genus Flavobacterium. Next base: position 581 of record CALRVY020000033.1, read on the forward strand.
ATTGCCGATTGGCAAAAAATATACCGAACTGCGCGGTTTAGTTGACCAATATAAATTAAACACCATTTGCACCTCGGGAAGTTGCCCGAATATGGGCGAATGCTGGGGAGAAGGAACGGCAACGTTTATGATTCTCGGCAATATTTGTACGAGATCGTGTGGCTTTTGTGGCGTAAAAACGGGAAGACCGGAAACGGTTGACTGGGAAGAGCCTGAAAAAGTAGCGCGCTCTATTAAAATCATGAATATCAAACATGCGGTTATAACTAGCGTAGATCGCGACGACTTAAAAGACGGTGGATCGATTATTTGGGAAGAAACGGTGGCTGCCATTCGACGTATGAGTCCGGGTACGACCTTAGAAACGCTTATTCCCGACTTTCAAGGAAACGAGCGTCAGCTGGACCGAATCATAGCCGCTAATCCCGAAGTGGTATCGCATAACATGGAAACTGTACGCAGATTGACTCGTGAAGTGCGTATTCAGGCGAAATACGACCGATCGCTCGCTGTTTTGAAATACCTGAAAGCCAAAGGAATAAATCGCACAAAAAGCGGTATCATGCTTGGTTTAGGCGAAACGGAAGCTGAGGTTATGGAAACCATGCGCGATTTGCGTGCAAACGACGTAGATGTTGTAACGATTGGTCAGTATTTACAACCCAGCAAAAAACACTTGCCTGTAAAAGAATTTATTACGCCCGACCAATTTAAGAAATACGAAGAATACGGCTACAGTTTGGGATTCAGACATGTGGAAAGCGGCGCCTTGGTTCGCTCGTCGTATAAAGCTCAAAAGCACATCTTGTAAGTGGCGAAAATTAGAGTTGGTATCAATGGCTTTGGCAGAATAGGCCGTACTTTACTGCGATTGTTGGCTCATGAAACCGACATTGAAGTGGTTGCCATTAACGATGTAGCCGACAAAAATACCATGTTGCACTTATTGAAGTACGACAGTATTCACGGGATTTTAACCGATGTACTTTTGGAAACGGCAAACGGATTTCGTTTAAATCATCACGACATTGCATACACGCAATACAAACATCCGGAGCAAATCGATTGGCACGAGCAAAATGTGCAATTTGTTGTGGAAAGTTCGGGGAAATTTAAAGCGGTTGAAGAACTGTCTGCGCATTTAAAACCAAGTGTAAAGAAAGTCATTTTAGCAGCTCCATCGGAAACGGAAGCTATTAAAATGGTGGTTTTAGGCGTGAATGAATCGGTTTTAGACGGAAGTGAAACCCTGATTTCAAATGCGAGTTGTACAACGAATAATGCTGCGCCGATGCTAAAAATAATTGATGAATTGTGTGGCATTGAGCAAGCATATATTACCACAGTTCACTCCTACACTACCGACCAAAGTTTGCACGACCAGCCGCACAAAGATTTGCGCAGGGCACGAGCGGCTTCGCAATCGATTGTACCCACTACAACTGGTGCAGCCAAAGCGTTAACGCGCATTTTTCCGAATTTATCGAATAAAATGGGTGGAAGCGGTATTCGCGTGCCTGTTCCCGATGGTTCTTTAACCGACATTACCTGTTATGTGACACGAGAAACTACGGTTGCGGAAATTAATGCGGCGTTTAAAGCTGCTGCTGAAAATCGGTTTAAAGGAATATTGGCTTATACCGAAGATCCGATCGTTTCTGTGGATATACTTGGTAACCGAAATTCGTGTTTATTTGACGCGCAATTAACGTCTGTAATCGACCGTATGGTTAAAATTGTAGGCTGGTACGATAACGAAACAGGTTATTCGTCGAGAATAATTGACCTTTTACGGTATATAGCAAAAAAATAATGCTACTTTTGAGCAGTAGTAAGTAATTTATTTTGTGCACGTTTTTTAAAATCACAGGTTTTAGAGTATTGCTTTTGAGCATGATTTTAACTGGAGGTAAGCTGCATGCAAGTAGTTTACTTACCGCAAATAGGCTATTTGCTAGCACGTTACTACAGAGTTCTAACTTAAGAACAACCGATAACGAAATATCAAGTCCTCGGAATATCACTGCCGATGTGTCTTTGGAGCACGCCGATGACCGCTTCACGAAGTTAATTAACATTTTAAGTTTTTCCAGCGTTAGTATTCTTTCACTACTGTGTATGTCGTTATACCGCAACAATCGTATTCGAAGGCAAACGAATCAAATTTTACGTGAAAAAAATATGGAATTAGAATGTGCAAAAGAAAAAGCTGAAAAAGCGTCGGCTGCACGATCCGAGTTTTTATCAACGGTAAGTCACGAGCTTCGTACGCCTTTGCACGCCATTACGGGTTTAACACATTTATTGTTGCAAGAACAGCCGCAACCGCATCAGGTTGAATATTTGAATTCGATGAAATTTAGTGCAAATCACTTGCTAAATTACATTAATGAAATACTGGAAATCACAAGAATCGAATCGAATACATTGGAACTCGACGAGACCTTTTTTGATTTGCGTCTTTTGTTAAATGACTTGGTAAATTCGATCCATGAGCTGATGCGTGATAATGGAAACGAACTGCGTTTAGAGATAGATGACAGCATTCCGAATCGCATTTACGGCGACCAAACGAAGTTATCGCAAGTACTTTTAAACTTGCTAAACAATGCTGGAAAGTTCACATCAAAAGGGACAATAATTCTAACTGCAGATGTAAATGCGTTTGACACCTCTCGTGTTTCCATATTGTTTACCGTTAGCGATACGGGAATTGGCATTCCGAAAGATAAAATTGAAACGGTTTTCGAAAGCTTTACGCAAGGAAGTCACGAAATCAATAAAAAATACGGCGGAACAGGATTAGGATTAGCTATTGTCAAGCGAATTTTAGGAATCATGGGTTCTAAAATTGAAGTGGAAAGCACCTATGGAAAAGGATCAACATTTACATTTAAATGTAATTTTCACTACGCCGATGCGCCAAAAACCAAAATTTTAGAAAACGAAGCAAATATCGAAGCGCTCAAAGAAAAACGTATTTTATTGGTTGAAGACAATAAAATCAACCAGATGATTACCAAGCGTATGCTTGAAAAGAAATTTATGTACTGCGAGGTTGCTGAAACAGGTGAAGACGCGGTGGATTTAATGAAAAATCAGAAATTTGATTTGGTATTAATGGACGTTCATTTACCCGGAATAAACGGTACCGTTGCCACAGCGCAAATCAGAGAATTCGATACAAAAACCCCCATTATTGCCTTAACCGCCATTTCGTTGCTTGAGAATCGAGAAATGCTGATGAGTTACGGTATGTCGGAAGTGATTACAAAACCGTTCGACCCTAAAATGTTTTACCTGACTCTGGAACAATTTGTGGGCGTTAACAAAGAGGCAACCGAGTAAGAAAGCAAACTATAATTTCGTTTTTAAAGCACTTAAAATCAGATTTCTAAACTCAAACTCCTTGTCAACAAAACGGACGTTTATTGGCAAATAACACAAGTTGTTATCTGTCCAAGCGGCTCGAACGCGAACGTAATCTTTTTCAGTTGTAAGGAAAACGGTTCCTTGTTTTTGCATAGCCGAAATTTCTCCTTGAGTTAAATCGTGATGATCGGGATATTCAAAAACCGTATCGGCTTCATTTCTAACCTGATCAATAAAATAAGTAGGATTAGCGATTCCCGTAAAAACAACTTTGGGAAATTGTTTTAATTCGCTGAATTCTAGTGTAATATCACCGGATGTTTGCGATGCATAATCGATACTACTAAAAAAAACAGGCGCTGTACTGTATTTTGCCAATGCTGTAATAAACTGCTGTTGCTTTGCTACCGTGAGTGCTGGTGGACATTTGGTAACGATTATCGCCGAAGCTCGTTTGGCACCAAAGGCACTTTCGCGAAGATTTCCGGTAGGTAAAAGCCAATCGTTTGTAAATGGATGGTCGAAGGTGGTGAGTAAAATTTGCAGTTGTGGTAAAACGTAACGGTGTTGAAACGCGTCGTCTAACAAAATGACATCTGGTTTTACTGAACTGTCCAAAAGCAATCTGATGCCTCGTCGGCGGTTAGCATCTACAGCTATTTGTACATTTTTAAACTTTTGGTGGTATTGAAACGGCTCGTCGCCTAAATCGGCTACGGTAGAATTTTTATGAGCAAGAACAAAACCAGTCGACTTTCGTTTGTAACCGCGACTCAAAACAGCTACTTTATATTCCGAACTTAATAGTCTAATTAAATACTCTACGTGTGGCGTTTTTCCTGTACCACCCACCGATAGATTACCGACGCTAATTACCGGAACATCGAACGATTCGCTTTTAAGCAAACCATACTCGAAAAAACGGTTACGTAGAGCGGTGATTCCGCCGTAAATAAGTGCTATCGGAAAAAACAAAAAACGTAGGAATTTCATAAGCTTGAGTATCACAAAACAAAGTACGGTTTTGTTGCTGGACAAATATCGATACTTTAGCTAAAAATTAATGACATGCGTATTGCAGAAATTATAAAAGTGTTGGAAACTCTTGCTCCTTTAAACCGAGCGGAAGATTTTGACAATGTGGGTTTACTTCTTGGGAACAAGCATGCGGAAGCTACAGGAGTATTGGTTTGTCACGATGCTTTGGAAACGGTTGTGGATGAAGCCATTTCAAAGAATTGTAATCTTATCGTGGCGTTTCATCCTATTATTTTCAGTGGCTTGAAGTCGATTACGGGAAAAAATTACGTGGAGCGATCGGTAATGAAAATGCTCAAAAACGACATTGCCTTGTACGCCATTCATACAGCGCTAGACAACGACAGCAACGGCGTAAACAAATATCTAGCAGACGCATTGGGAATTATTGACTGCCGTTTTTTGATGCCAAAGAAGAACCATTTGCTGCAATTAGTTACGTATGTTCCTGAGAACGAAGTTGAAAAAGTAAAAAACGCTTTATTCGCGGCAGGCGGCGGACACATTAGCAACTATAGCGAATGCAGTTTTTCAAGTGTCGGAATGGGTACTTTCAAACCCGAGGAACGTGCGCAACCTGTAATTGGCGCTGTGGGAACGCGGACCGAAATTCCAGAAATGAAAATAGAATTGCTTTTTGAACGCGGACAACAAGTAGCCCTTTTAAGAGCTTTGAAAGAAGCACATCCGTATGAAGAAGTAGCATATCAGGTTTACGCATTGGAAAACGATAGCTCAAACGCCGGACTCGGAATGATTGGGAATTTAACAACCGAATGGTCTGAAACCGACTTTTTACATTTGGTGAAGGAAAAATTGCAGCTTCCATTTTTAAGGCATAGCGCTTTCACTTCTAAAAAAATAAAGCTTGTTGCGCTATTAGGAGGCTCGGGAAGTTCAGGTATTCAAGCAGCAAAAAACGCTGGAGCAGATGCTTATATAACAGCAGATTTAAAATACCACGACTTCTTTTCAGCTGAAAATCAGTTACTTTTGATTGATGCTGGACATTACGAAACCGAGCAATTTATAAAATCAAAAATCGCTGATTTTCTTAAGGAAAAATTACCTAATTTTGCAATCATTTTAGCGAATACGAATACTAATCCGGTAAATTACCTGTAATATATGGCTAGCACAAAAGAATTGACTGTAGAAGATAAGTTAAGAGCAATTTACGATTTACAATTAATTGACTCACGAATTGACGAAATCCGCAGCGTGCGTGGTGAATTACCTCTAGAAGTTGAAGATTTAGAAGACGAAGTTGCGGGTTTGAAGTCGCGTACTGAAAAACTAAAATCGGAACTCGATGTTATTGAAGATCAGATCAAAGAGCGTAAAAACGCGATTGAGGAGCATAGAGAAGCAATAAAAAAATACACCAAGCAGCAAGAATCGGTTCGCAACAACCGTGAGTTCAATTCGCTTGCTAAAGAAATTGAATACCAAGAGCTTGAAATTCAACTTGCCGAAAAGCACATCAAGGAAATGCGTGCTTCAATCGAGTACAAAAAGCAAGTAGTGGAGCAATCGGAAGAAAAATTAACTCAAAAAAGCGAGCATTTGTCGCACAAAAAATCGGAACTCGATGCGATTATGAGCGAAACTTCAAAAGAAGAAGCTGCTTTAATCGGAAAATCGGAAGAATTTCGTGCTTCAATTGAACCGCGTTTATTAGCGGCATACGACCGAATCAGAAACAGCGTTCGCAACGGCTTAGCAGTAGTTTCAATAGAGCGTGGCGCCAGTGCTGGATCGTTCTTTACCATTCCACCTCAAACGCAAGTAGAGATTGCCGCTCGTAAAAAAATCATTGCCGACGAACACTCAGGCAGAATTTTGGTTGACGCAGCGCTAGCTAACGAAGAGCGCGAAAAAATCGAAAAATTAATTGCAAGCTTGTAAAAAGTAAGCCTTAATCATACAAAGCCGTTCGTTTGAACGGCTTTTTTTTATTCAAAACGTAATGAATCTTTTCTATATCCGTAATGTCAGAACGGCATTGCTGATTTAGCCGAGTATTTTAAACGACACCGCCGAAAACCACAAGAATTTCCGACCTTTACCGCAGTTATTTTCTATGCATCCGCTACTGTACCGCATTCTCACCAAATCTATAGGCGCTTATCTAAATGTCCTACACCTGTTTTCACCTAAGAAAAGTGATGCATTAGCCTTTAAAATATTTTGCACTCCGCGAAAAGGGAAAATACGGCTCGGAAAAATACCTAAAGTTTTAAAATCAGCTCAAAGAGAAATTCACACCATTGCCAATCACGACATTGCTGTTTATCGGTTTCCGGGAAACGGTAAAAAAATTTTATTGGTACACGGCTGGGAAAGCAACAGCAAACGGTGGAAGAAGCTCCTACCCTATCTCAAAAAAGAACCATTCGACATTTATGCCATCGATGCACCCGCGCATGGAAAATCGTCAGGAAATCTGTTTACAGTACCGCTGTACGCAGAAGTTATTGCCGAAATAATTCAGAAATTTAAAATAGAACAAGTTGTTGCACATTCTATCGGCGGATCTGCAAGTATCTATGCACTCTATCAAAACAATTTACCAACAATTGAAAAAGCAGCTATTCTTGGGGCACCATCCGACTTAGACGTGCTGATTTCAAACTACGGTCGCATCTTGTCGCTTCGCAAGCGAAATTTACACGGTCTAACCCAAAAATTCACCGATGTTTTCAAAATGGAAACGCAATTGTTTGCCGGTCATTTATTTGTTAAATCATTGAAAATAAAAGGATTCGTTGCACACGACGCACAAGATGATGTTGTTTCCTTCCGCGAAAGCGAAAAACTTACAGCAAACTGGGAAGGTGTTACCTTTGTACAAACCGAAAATTTAGGTCATTCGCTGCACGATGCCAAATTATATCAACAACTCATCCGCTTTTTAAATGCCACATAAATGACCAAACGAATTAACAAATACATTGCCGAAAGCGGCTTTTGTTCCCGAAGAGAAGCCGATAAATTGGTCGCTGATGGGCGTGTTCGCATCAACAACAATCTGGCCGAGCCCGGCAGTCAAGTTTCGGAAACCGATACTGTTTTCGTAAACGGAAAAGTCATACGGCAACAGCAAACCAATACGTATTTGGCGTTTTACAAACCCGTGGGAATTGAAACCACTACCAACCAAAACGTACGCAATAACGTTATTGATTACATTAAATATCGCGAACGAATTTTCCCGATTGGCCGACTCGACAAAGCCAGCGAAGGCTTGTTACTACTGACAAACGACGGCGACATCGTGAATAAAATTCTGCGTTCGCGAAACAATCACGAAAAAGAATACACCGTAACGGTAAACAAACCGATAACCGAACGTTTTATTAGTCGGATGGCTAATGGCGTACCGATTTTAGATACGGTAACTAAAAAATGTAAAGTCACGCAAATGAGTCAGTACGTTTTTAAAATTGTTCTGACGCAAGGTTTAAATCGGCAAATACGCCGCATGTGCGAGTATTTGGGTTACGAAGTTACAGCGTTGAAACGCATTCGAATTATGAATATCGTACTTGATATTCCGGTTGGCAAATACCGCGAGTTGCGAGCCGATGAACTCGAGGAGCTACAAACGCTTATTGCCGATTCGCAAGGCACAGCTGAACGTTCAGATTTCGAGGAATTTGACTAGAATTTTGCTCCAATGGCCAAAAACTAAAGCTTTTTTTCTAATTTTATCTGCAGAATCCTGCACTACATGAGTTACAAATTTTACAAAGTCCTTCTTTTTCTTGCAACTGTTTTCATGCTGTTTTGCAATTACCTCACTGGTTCAGGAGCTTATCGCAACATCAGTATTGGAACTATTTCGGCTGAGTACCAAACGTTGTTAACGCCGCCTGGCTATACTTTTAGCATTTGGAGTGTTATTTTCCTTTTCCAGATCGCGTTTTCGCTGTATTTATTGCTAAAACCGACTTTACCGCTCGATAAAATCAAAAAAGTGATGGCTGTTTTAATTGTTCATCACATCGCTAACGGTACTTGGGGGTTTTTATTCATCGATGGTTACACAACCGTTGCATTATTATCAATTGTAACACAGGTACTTTGCTTGTTGTACTCCGCCGATCGATTGTTGTCGGAAGCAAACGAAAATTACAGCTACGCGAAATATTTGGCTTGGGCTCCAGCTTTAAACTTAGGATGGGTTACTTTGGCAACGGTTTTAAATGCTGCGATCGTTTGTTTAAAATCGGGCTTTGAATTTTTCAAAACGCTCGAGCAACCCATTGCCATTGTTATGGCCGTTGTGGCTACGGCAATCGTTTTTCAAATTTTCTACCACCGCGTAAAAACCATAATCGTTATTTTACCCGCATTGTGGGCGTTCGGAACGCGTGCAGCTGAAAGTGAAATTCCGGTTGCTATCCAAATTACGTTGCTACTATGCGCATTAGCACTGGTTGCGGGCTACTTTTGGAAAATTAACAAAGACAAATTGGCGTTGTAATTTTTTGGGCGGCATTTCGCGCTTTCCGTTTCAATAAAGCTTTGCAACAGCCGTTTTTGCAGTTACCAGCAAAGCTTCCGCAGGTCGCTTTTCCTGCAACGCAAACACAGGCCGTTGCCACAACTTTATTTCCTCTGCAATCACGGCCGCGGGCAATCGTTACCGGAAAAATCGTTGGGAACGAGCGTGCTTTAAAACGTTTTGTTTGTGGTTAGTTTTACTTCGGAATTTTTATGTTCTGGTGAGGGAAGTTGTGGAAGGGTTAGGTGTGTTAGCTGTAGTACTTTTATTCAGGAGCTTTCCAGTTTATTTTCTTTTGTATTTCTTCAAACTTGTAATTTCCAATTTCTAATATTTCTCCATTATCATTTATGTATCCATACTTTTTGCATTCGATTGAATAATGATGACAATCACTATGATTAACTTCTTCAGGTAATTCCCAGGGAACTTTGTCGCAGCTTTCGCCAATAATTGCTTTCCCATTATAAAAAGGAGAAGCTATTTCAAATTGAGGTTTTATGATAATACTTCCTCTGTAATCCGCAAATCCAATTTTATTATTTTGATCTACAATTCTTATTTTGTTATCAATTAGGTCATCGGGTGAAGGTTCTCCAAAACTTGCATTATAAACTTTAAATAAAATTCTTTCGTTACTATCAATTGCACACCAACCGCTTTCTTTTTTCATTGCGAAAACAGTAAAATATCTATAGCTGTCGTCACTAAATGAATATAAATATTTAGCGGTATCTAATTCTCTTATTGTTTTCCCTTGTTCATCAATAAAATAAAAAATTGACTTAAAATTCTTAGTTTCAACTACTTTTATTTTAAACTTTGTTTGTCCAAAACTAGTTAAGCAAATTAGAAGCGTTGATAAAAAAAGCAAATGTTTCATTTTGTGAGATTTCAGTATTACTGCTAACGTTTTGTAAATTACTTTTTAGCAGGCTTTTTTGCACTGCAATTGATACGAAGAAAAGCATTTCGATTATACAAAAAAATTGTCAATAGAAGCTCGTCACCTCGCTGGAGGCCAAACTCATGTGCTTGTTGCACAACGTAAAAATACACATAAATCTTTGTGCCTTTGCGCTGTTTTTCGTAAATTTAGTCATGTCTGAAAAAAATCTTTCAGACACAATTGTTTACCTTGATTAAATTGACTGACCAAGTTTAAAGGTATAACTAGTTTAACCTATAACCTAAAGTAATGCCTCAAATTCATCACCCGTAAACCCATGTCGCAAGCCGAACTTGTTGCTACGATAAAAGGAAAGACAAAAACAAGTCTAAAAACCACTTTTTATCGCTTTTAAAGAGCTTTTCTAACCCCTCTAAAATTTGCCAATTGCAACTTGAACTAAAAAATAAGCCTCTCTAAAATCACTTCTAAAGAGGTCTTTTTCTGTTAAGATTTATGCTTTTTACTTTTTAAAAGAGGTTTTGCAAGAAGTATGGCTGTTAGTGGCTGGGCTTCTTTGGTCAGTGTAGTATTTTGTAAAGTTTTCCATAGTCACCTGTTTGTCCGAATTCACTTGTGTTTAAAGTCGTTCCTGTAATCACGCTCTGGTCACATTCAAAACATATTTTGGCTGTTCCAATTATTTTGTTGTCTTTCTTAAATACCAAAATGTCTCTATAAATAGCAATACAAGCCATTGCATAAGATTCCTTGTGTTTACGCTCGCAAAATATTCCATTGAGTTGTTCAAATTTGTCAGTTTGAATTTCAGACTTTACGAAGTCGATTTTCTCTAAATCCTTAATGAATATTGTGTCTGATAATTTGTCTGGTGTATGCTGAATTAGTAACTCCAACTGTTTGTTCTCTTTTTCAGTTCTGTTCTTTTTTTCTTCCATTTCCCAAATTTTATCTTCGTCAATCTTCAAGAAATAGTGTTCAACTTGGTCAAACTCAAAGTAAGGCTTACAGTCTAGATTTGATTCAGTCGTTTCAGTTTTTTTACTGACCGAGTTGTTGTTGCAACCGAATAGTATAATTAAAAAAACGACTGTCAATATCTTATACGTTGTTGTCATAGGCTTGCTTTTGAATGAACAATTAACGAAATCCCCGCTACTTTTTCAATTTTCATAAACACTCGTAAATTAAGCAATAACAGCGCCTTGCATCAAAAAATTTATGCGCATTTTTAATAGGTTAAACTGGACACTCATTTCGCCTTTTATGCTACTCATTACATTTGCACCTCGCTAATTTATGGGATTATCTCCTCCCAAAACAACCTACTTATAGGTATTTTTCCACTAAACGTTAGAAACGTATGCCCTAGCCCCGGTTGCAGCGGCAGCCCGGAGTGCAAAAAGCGTGTGTGAATTGGGCTAAAAACGGCGACCCAAGAAGCTGGTTTTGGCTACATGAACACCGCTGTTTGCACGAGGACTATAGCGTAAAGCGGGATGAGCTACTGAAAAATAGTTGCAATTTCAAGACAAGAAAAGTACTGGTGCTGTGGTAGAAATAAGATCCTCGCTGCGACCAAGCCAGACTTAGGATAGTACAATCCTCCTAGGCGGACAGACGAAGTAAATCCGCGCTAGCGAGTTTGTTTTGGCACGGATTGGACCCGAGGCTTTAGCCGAACAGGCGAAGTAAATCCGCGCTAGCGAGCTGTTTCAGCACGGATTGGAAATCCGCGCAATCAGGTTTGGAAATCCGCGCAATCGAGTTTGTTTTGGCACGGATTGCACTCGAGACTTTAGCCGAACAGACGAAGTAAATCCGCGCTATCGAGCTGTTTCAGCACGGATTGGACCCGAGGCTTTAGCCGAACAGACGAAGTAAATCCGCGCAATCGGGTTAACCGTCGTTTTCTCTTTCATTTTTAGGAAATTCAACGGAGTCATCACAGCAATTGAAGAATTTCTGTAATCTTTTATGTTTCGCGTGATAATCGCGTCTAAGTCTTTTATGTTTAAGGCAGAAGAATATTGAACAGAATCTTCATAATCAGAGAAATCATTTTTTAATGCTTGAACAATTTCTGTTTTAGTTGTTCCAATGATTTCAGTCATTTCTGTCAATGCTTCTATAACTTCAATTGTTTTTTTATGGCCTAAAAATCTTCTAACTACATAGTAAATATTGTTAATACTAACAGCAGACAAAAAGAGTTTAACACTTCCTTGTTCATTCAGTTCAAAAAGCTCACTTGCAGGATTCGCATGCGGTTCTCTGTCGGTGAAAAAATCGATCACAACATCAGAGTCTACAAAAAGTTTATAAGCCATATTTTTTAGAAAGTTCTTCACTTAAAATTTGTTTGTAGTCGAAATTATCATCCGTTTTGATAATTCCTCTTAACTTTCTAACTTTAGGTGAGAGCTGTCTTTCTTTGATTTTTGCTCGATTAACTGTGACAAACTTGAAATAGTTTTCAACCATTTCTGAAAGGCTTTGTCCTTTTTCTTTTGCGTATTCTTTCGCAATTTTAATGACTTCTTTTTCGATTGTCAACGTTAATTTGGTGTTCATTTTCTTTTCCTTTTCAACAAAGATACGTGCTTGTTTTTACTAATGCAACACGTGTTGCAAATGATGGTTAACTCAACACTTGGCGAAATTCTTTCTCTTTATCCTTTTTAAATAACAAGTTTAAATTATTCAATATCAAAACATTACATCGATAAATTTATGCGCATTTTTGAGATGTTAAGTCGGATACTTATTTCGCCTTTTGTCTCTCACGAATATACACTTTTTCCACTAAACGTTGGTAACGTATGCCCTAGCCCCGATTGCAGCGGCAGCCCGGAGTGCAAAAAGCGTGTGTGAATTGGGCTAAAAACGGCGACCCAAGAAGCCGGTTTTGGCCACATGAACACCGCTTTTTGCACGAGGACTATAGCGTAAAACGGGATGAGCTACTGAAAAAAACATACCCACTAAAAGCTGCGATATTTTTGCTAATGCTTAACTATTAAACCAAACACGGTTATATTTGCCGTGATGGTAATTGACTCTTTCTCGCATCAAAAACGGCGACGTGAGTTGCATTATTTTATTTATGACACTAAACAAACTTCTAGAAGAAAATAAGAACAAGCTTAAATTAGCTAAAAAACTAATTGTTAGAGATTTAGACCAAACAGACAAAGATACTTTTGTTGCTTATGTAGATGAAAACAAGGATAGTTTCGATGTTCAAATAGTTTTTGATTCGAAGAAAAACATAAAGGAAACCAACTGCGATTGCGGAAACGGTGGCATTTGCAACCACATTATTGCGTTAGCCTATTTTTTATCGGAGGGAAAATCCGAGAAAGTTACTGTAAAAAAGACGCCTAAAAAGAAATTAACTGAAATTGAGTTGGTGCTTGAAAACGTGTCAAACGACGATTTACGACTTTGGCTTGCGGAACTCTTGAAAAAGAACAAAGAAATTGCCTTTATTTTTAAAAATGAATTCGATTTAAAAGCGGCTGTTATTGACGAAGCAACCATTAAAAAGACCATTCAAGATTGTATTTTTTCAGTTGTAGGAAAACGGAGAAAAATCGAAACGAGTGAGGTTAAAAAAGTAACCGACACTTTGTTGCTTGCCTTGAAACCCATTCAAGATTTTATTTTTAGTACTGCTATCGATGAATCGAAGTATAAGCTTGTACAAGCATTGACGAATGAGGTTGTAGATTTTAAGCGCAGATACTACATTTCGAGTACTCGAGTAACAAAATTGTTAGAAAATCTTTACGACAATTTACTGCTCTCCTTATTCAACATAAATGATTTTGAAGTTTGGCAAACGAGCATGGAGTTTTATTACTCGCTATTGTTCAATAATCAAATGTATACTAGTGATATTGAACTTTGCCGAAGAATTTACGAATATTCAAAATCGAATGACATTCAAAAAAATGCTATTGCAAGATTTGTTGCACAGCAATTTAATGCTCTTCATATTAAAGCTAAAACGGATTATTTTGGGTTTAACCATGAATTGGAAAATCTATTTTTAAGCATTTTCTTAGAAAACGACTTGTTTGACGAGAACTACAGTAAATTTAGACCGAGAAGATATCATAACGACTACAATTGCGCGTTGATTGGAGCCTTAATTAAATGCCGACAATTTGATAAGGCCGAAGAATATTCCATTCAGCAAATAAACAGTAATTCCAATCAGGCTTACGATGTACCTTATATAAACTTTTTGATTGCTATTTACGAAGAAAAAAGCGATGTTCAAAAACTTAGTGATCTTTTATGTACCCATGGAAAATACACTTATGAAATTGAAAAGTATCAATTCGTAAAAGCAAATGCAGCTCCTGAAAAATTCAAAAAATACAGACAAGCTGTTTTAACCAATGCCAAATATGCTCTTCAGAATGGCGATATGCAAGCGTTTGACTTTTATTTTGAAGTGAAAAAACTCGATAATAAATCGTCTGAATTAGTTCAGTTGCTATACAACTGTAGCCACATCGAGATTATAGACAAGTATAAAGAAATTGCATTAAAAATCGATGAAGCAAGATTTGTTGAAAATGTGTGCACGACGACTCTTTTTTATGGTCGAAACGAGGAATGCATCACAAATATTGCAACGTATATTTATAACTCCGTTGAGCATAAAAAATTGAAATCATATCTAGCCCGTCTTCCGATTTATAGAGGAAGAAACATGATTTTTCGGGCTATTGATAAACTTATGAAGTAACGAAAGGTTAAAGAGGTACGTTCGATAAAAAAACAAACCTTTTTTTTTTGACGATCTAACTGCAATTCAGCAATTTACTTCACCAACCTGCGTTGCTCTCTTGCTAAAAGCGTATTTTTTAGAAGCATTGCAATTGTCATCGGGCCAACACCGCCAGGAACGGGAGTAATGTATGAGGTTTTCTTACTTACGTTTTCAAAATCAACATCGCCCGTAATGCGGTAACCTTTTGGTGTTGTATCGTCGGCAATGCGAGTAATTCCTACATCGATGACTACGGCGCCGTCTTTAACCATCTCTGCTTTCAAATAGTTGGGAACGCCCAAAGCGGTAATGATGATATCGGCTTGGGTAGTAATTTGCGCGATGTTCTTCGTGTAACTGTGCGTGAGTGTAACAGTCGAATTTCCGGGGAATCCTTTTCTGCCCATGAGAATACTCATCGGGCGACCCACAATGTGCGAGCGACCGATAACGACGGTGTGCTTTCCTTTGGTTTCTACGTTGTAACGCTCCAATAATTCTAGAATTCCGAAAGGCGTGGCCGGAATGAAAGTCGACATATCGAGCGCCATTTTTCCAAAATTTTCGGGATGAAACCCGTCGACATCTTTGCTTGGATCGATAGCGTTAATGACTTCCTGCGTATCGATTTGATCCGGTAAAGGAAGCTGAACGATGAATCCATCGATGTTATCGTCGGCGTTAAGTTGATTGATTTTTTTGAGTAGTTCGGTTTCGGAAGTTGTGCTGGGCATGCGTATGAGTGTCGACTCAAATCCAACGCGTTCGCAGGCTTTCACTTTGCTGTTTACGTAGGTCAAACTCGCGCCGTCGTTTCCAACAATGATGGCGGCCAAGTGCGGAACTTTTTCGTCTTTGGCTTTCATGGCTGCAACCTCAGCTGCAATTTCGTTTTTGATGTCTTCCGCTGTTTGTTTCCCGTCTAAAATATTCATGGTAGTTGTGTTGTTGTGTTTTCGGGAGAAAATGCGGGTTGCTTATCGCATTCCTTTCATGCCTCCCATCATTTTCATCATTTGTTTTCCACCCGGACCTTGCATCATTTTCATCATCTTACTCATTTGATCGAACTGTTTCATCAATTGATTTACTTGTTCGATTTTGGTTCCCGATCCTTTGGCTATTCTATTTTTTCGTTTAGTATCGATTAACGTTGGTTTACTGCGCTCTTCTGGAGTCATCGAATAAATGATGGCTTCGATATGCTTGAACGCGTCATCTTGAATATCAACATCTTTCATCGCTTTTGAAGCGCCGGGAATCATACCGATGAGGTCTTTCATGTTACCCATTTTCTTCACTTGTTGAATTTGAGCAAGGAAATCGTCGAATCCGAATTGGTTCTTTGCAATTTTCTTTTGCAGTTTTCGTGCTTCTTCCTCGTCGAATTGTGCTTGGGCACGTTCTACAAGCGAAACCACGTCGCCCATACCTAAAATTCGGTCGGCCATACGTGTCGGATAAAATGCGTCGATCGCATCCATTTTCTCTCCAGTACCGATGAATTTGATAGGCTTATTTACAACCGATTTAATCGACAATGCTGCTCCGCCACGTGTATCACCATCGAGCTTTGTAAGTACTACTCCATCGAAGTTTAATCGATCGTTGAAGGCTTTTGCTGTGTTAACGGCGTCTTGACCTGTCATCGAATCCACTACAAAAAGTGTTTCGTGCGGTTGAATGGCTTGGTGAACGCGTGCAATTTCGTCCATCATTTCTTCATCAACTGCCAAACGACCAGCGGTATCGACAATCACTAAGTTAAATCCGTTAGCTTTTGCGTATTTGATGGCATTTTGTGCAATTTCGACCGGATTTTTGTTCTCGATTTCCGAGTACACTTCCACATCAATTGATTTACCAACAACATGCAACTGGTTAATAGCGGCCGGGCGATAAATGTCGCACGCAACTAAAAGAGGTTTCTTGTTTTTCTTAGTTTTGAGGTAGCTGGCTAATTTGCCGGAAAAGGTCGTTTTACCCGAACCTTGTAAACCAGACATTAAAATTACAGTTGGGTTACCTGACAGGTTAACGCCAGCTACTTCGCCGCCCATCAGTTCAACGAGTTCGTCTTTTACGAGTTTCACGAGCAGTTGTCCCGGCTGAAGTGTCGTTAAAACGTTTTGTCCGATAGCTTTATCTTTTACTCTTGCGGTAAAATCTTTCGCAATTTTGAAGTTAACGTCGGCGTCGAGTAAGGCACGTCGTACTTCTTTCAAGGTTTCTGCAACGTTGATTTCGGTGATTTTACCGTGTCCTTTTAGTATGTGAAATGCTTTGTCGAGTTTTTCGCTCAGATTATCAAACATGGTGTATCAAAATTTGAGGTGCAAAGATAAGCGAATCGAGTTGTTTTTGGAATAGTGAAACGGCATTTGACAGCGCTTGAAAACGTTTTTAAGGAAATGCGAGTCTATTTGTCAGATTTTAGCAATATGTTTCTTTTGAAAAGAGCTATCTAGTTACGCCTTAACTATTCGGTACGAACGAAAATAATGTAACCCGCTGTTTTATGGACCACATAGGGACATAGGTAACAGAGATATGAATCGAACTTTGAATCTCGTTTTTGCTTATGGCTGCAAAAAGGCGGTTGACCACATAGGGACATAGGTGACATAGATATGAATCGAACTTTGAATCTCGTTTTTGATTATGGCTGCAAAAAGGCGGTTGACCACATAGAAACATAGGTAACAGAGATACGAATCGAACTTTGAATCTCGTTTTTGCTTGTGGTTACAAAAAAGAGGGTTGACCACATAGGCACATAGGAAATCATCGAATTCAATTCCCAATTTCGCTACTGCGGAAAATGAAGAGCAACTAATTCAATCCTATCGGGAAATTAATCATCAATCAAGTGAAGGATACAAGTAAAAAAAGTCTTGAAGTTCATTTGCTTATTTTCTTAACGACAAAGTTCGTGGCGAGGTCACTTTCAATTCTCTTTTCGCTTTTATCTCGCGTTTAAGTTCGCGACGTATCGAAATCAGCATACGTTTGCCGGTCAATAACCCTTAAAATGCCGTTTTCTATTTTTCGCTTGAGAATTCTAGTTGCGAAACCAAAAAGTAATGGGTAGCGCGACAGTCTTAATGCTAGAGCACTATATTTCAGAAGCTTTCCGAAATTTTTATTCAATTGGGCGTCATAATCTTTAAGAAAATCAGCGTCGAATCGTTGCTGTTCTAATGCGGCTTTAATTTGCTTCGCTGCTAAAATGCCCGACATCATGCCTGTTCCTACACCTTCTTTGTAAAACGGATTTGCTAAGCCGGCAGCATCGCCAACCAATAAAAAATTATCACCATACGTTCTTACATGTCCGTAGTAATTTGGTATCGACCAACCGCGCCAATTACCTACTCGTTTGGCGTGAATAAACTTATCTTTAACTTTAGAATGTGTTGCTAGAATGTTCTCTACTTCTTCAATCAAATTGATTTTAAATTTACCAAGATCGTGACTCGCTCCTCCACAACTCACGTTTACTTGTCCGTTGGGCAATGGAAAAATATAAAAGAACAGTGGCATTTTTCGATGCACAATTCGAACTTCAGCTTCATTGTTCAACGGAAGACCTTCTACCGATTCGAAATAAGCACTAACAAAAGCCGAAGTCATACTCTTTTTGAACTTATTCAAAGCTATTTTTTTCGAAACTAATGAGTAAATTCCTTCTGCACCCACAACCAACTTTGCTACAATAGCATCTTGATTGGATAATGTAACTTTGATGATTTGATTTGCCGTTCTTTCTAAATTTTTAACCTGAACACCGTGAAGTACAGTCGCATAATCTGAAGAAAGATTTTCGACTAAAAAATGATCGAAGTCGATTCTCTTACCGTAATAAATCGGAGAGAATGGCGTGCTTTTATCAACCCTAATGGAAATATCAACAAAATTATTGACGTGAAAAACGCCATTATGCGTGCGTATAAAAGCGGGGTGATTAATAAACTTTTCCAACAGTTTGGAATCAATTGCCTTTAGTACTTGAAAAGTATATAAGATCAAACCGTCGCCACATATCTTGTCTCTTGGAAAAGTCTCCTTATCTACAATTATATGGTTAATTTTAAGCTTTGATAGCATCATTGAAGTTGCTGCACCCGCTGGCCCAGAACCAATTATACAGACATCAGTGGTTCTCATGGCTTAGATTTCTTGTGGTTTATCGAATTTCATGCAATTGGAATTATTTTCCCAAAATCATTTTTCCAGCAACAAACAACAAAATTACGCCAAAGACCTTCTTTATTATTCCCTCATCCATACTCACCGATAATTTGCTTCCTATAAATCCGCCAACGACGAAAAAAACGGCTATGATTAGGGCATATTTCCAATTCAGATAGCCCTCTTTGTAATAGTTCATTGCTGCCAATAATGTAACTGGAACCGAGAGTACAGCCAAACTCGTTCCCTGTGCTTGGTGCTGCGAAAAGCCAATCCAAACGAGCATAGGAACCATTATTATACCGCCCCCAATTCCAACAAGACCACTTAATATACCGGCTGCAATTCCGGTTAAAATCAAAAGAATTATAGTATTTGCATTCATAAGTCGTTTTTTAATACCTGAAAAAAAATGAACTATTGTGAATTCTTTAAAAAGCTGTTTCGCGCAGTTTGCTTCAAAACCCGAGTTCGATTTAAAAATTGCGGTCAGAAAACAGATAAATGGTTGATTAGAACGCGGATTTTTATTTGGATACTTGTAGTACCGCAAAACAAATCTAACACATTAAGCAGCCTTTTATCTGTTTAGCGTGGAAGTTGTTCCTTTCCATTCCTTTTTGATTTCACAATTTGTTCATTTCAAGCATTCTGATAAAGATTTTTAATCGAACTCAGGTTCAAAGCATAACGCTTACTAACATCGAATTCAATTTGCGCTCCAACTGCGAAAGCTTTCCCAAGGTAAACTAATTTTTCAAATCTGTGGCAAAGATAAGTTGTGACCGAACAGTAACGGCGATCTCACTACACATTTTTCTTTTCCAAATGATTCAGCACAACCTCGAACTTATATTCGCAACGTTATACCCAACAGATTTATCTACTGTTATTAGAAGCCAATCCGGCTGTTCGCTCTAGTCCGCAAAAAATACGGTTTGTTCACTCGGTACGTTTTGGGCTTCTGAGGTCGCCCCCACCTACCGGTTCACAATACCGTATTTTTCTTACGGGCTGCCGCTGCCATCCGGGCTAGGAAAATCGTTACCGGAATGTCGTTCCCCGAATTTTGTACAAAACAAGAAATGTTCATAACCAACCTAAACGTTTATAAACGTTTAAACACGCTAAAAATTCGTCTGTCAAAAATCGATTTTGTATTTTTAAACCGGAGGCGGGCTGGAGGCCCCGGAGCGTTACTGTACCCTTTTTTACGATTTTAGCCGCAAAAACCGCTGCACTATTCAGAATTTTCGCTTTATAAAATTTTTGACTCTGATCACTTTTTTTGCTTCGTCGGTCAATCTAGACGTTTTCGCCATTTTCGACGTCAAATTATGTTCTGGTT
>CALRVY020000034.1:0-20394 GCA_943371725.1 Pseudanabaena sp. UWO311
AGTGAAGTTTTCCGGTAACTTTTTAATGTTCTCGGGAATAAACGCACCGTTTTTCGTCATCGAAAGCCATTTCCCCGATTGTCCGTCGATGGCAACAACTTCGCCGCTTGAATTGGTGTTAAATTCGGCTGGGAAATCGCCGGTAGCTAACCGATTAAAGTTATCGAAATACAGTTCTTTCTCGCCGGGCACAAAGTCGAATTTCGAATTTCCCTTTACGGCTCCTTTCGTTTTTGACGCATTGGCATTGGTCGGTTTTTCTTCATTTTCGGCCTCGTCTTTCTTCTTCTTTTTGTCTTTTTTCTTAAAAAGGTTTTTTACGCCGTTTTCAACTTTGTCTAAAGTGTTCTCTACAGCGTTATCAACTTTTTGCTCGCCGCGATTAATCGTCTTGTTTTTAGCGTTTTCCTGTACGCGTTCGCCCATGGTATTCTGAGCAAAAACCGCACTTTGAAACAACATAAATAGGATAATAAAAAATGAAATTTTGGTGTTAGAAATAGCTTTCATGATTTAGATGGTTTTGTTGTTAGTGCCGAAAAAAGAAAAAGGTAAACATCAAGATTGTATTTTCCTTAGTTTTGTTTACTTTCAAACAGATTCGCTACTAATGCTTAACGAGCAGTTGCAGATTGCCGCTTTAAAACAAGACGACCCAAAAGTGGTTCGTGAAATCTATCTCGCAAACAAGAAAACGTTCTTTTCTTTTGCGAATAGGTATCAAATTACTACTGCCGATTTACAGGATATTTATCAAGATGCTGTTATCGCACTTATTGAAAATGCAAAACGAGGCAAGCTCGATACTTTAAAAAGCTCGGTGAGTACGTATTTGATTGCTATTGGTAAGTTTATGATTTTTAAGAAGTTAAAACAAGAAAGCGCAAAGATTGAGTTTTCTGTTTTAGAAAATTTAGACATTGAAGATTTTGAAGCAACCGATGAAACACTCGAACAAACCAAACGCATGAAACAGCAGTTCGTGAATTTAGGACCAAAATGTCAGGAACTGCTTCGTCTGTTTTATTACGAAGAACAAAATTTAGACGCTATTATGGGAATCGTTGGAGCCAGCAGTAAAGATGTACTTAAAAGTCAGAAAGCCCGTTGCGTCAAACAATTAAAAGACTTAGTGAATCTCACAATACCGAATCATGGATAAGCAGGAGTTGATCGACAAGTATTTTGAAAATACACTTACGGAACGGGAGCGCATCCAATTCGATGCGTGGCTCACAACCGATGCTGCTTTTCGCGAGGATTTCGAATTTCAAAAGTCGTTAAAACACGCCATTGCTGCCAATGAACGTCAGAAACTGAAGCAGCAGCTGCGCGAAATCGACTTATTTGAAAAGCAAAGTAGCAAGAAAAATCTGTATTTGTCAATTGCAGCTCTTTTAGTGGTTTTCCTGGCAGTTTCCGTTTTTTTTCTCCTCGACCAAAAGTCGGAACAGCAGTTGTATGCCGAGTTTTTTCAAGCCTATCCGAATGTTATTGAAGTCAATACACGTACCGCACAAGTGAGTCGCGCCACAAATGTAGCTTTCCAAGCGTATGAAAACGAGAATTACGAAAAAGCACTCGAAGCCTTTTCCAATTTAAATGAAACCGACCAAGCCTTGTACGGAAACTTTTACCGCGGTGTTTGTTATTTGGCTTTACAGAAGCCCGATCCGGCAATTCGTTTGTTGAATATAGCTCAGCGTTCTAAAAACACACAAATTGCAAAGTCGGCAGTGTGGTATCAAGCGTTGGCATATTTGCAAGGAAACAACGCTCAAAGTGCACGCGTTCTATTGTTACAAATCGCGGCAGATAACACCCATCCACAACACAATCTAGCACAAGAACTTCTAGCCGATTTATAGAAGATTTTTAATCGAACTTAGGTTATTAGGGCGCGCCGGCAAACGAGTCGTCGCTGCGCAAAAACAGTGCATGCCGTCACGTGTTCCGCTGTATCTTTTTGGCAAAACAGTAGTGGAAATTCCGTAACGCCAAAAAGGATGCCGCTTCACCCGTTCGCGCGGGGAAGCTACGCAAGGGAAAAAGCGAAAAAATAAAAAAAAAGGGAAAAAAGCGAAAATGGAGCACGATGTTTCACAAAGTTTTTCACAATGTACACCATGTTTTTCCTTCAACGAGCTCACGTACCAGCATTTTAAGCGCACAGAAAACGCCGAAGCTCACAGAATTTTGTGGAATGTTTGGCTGGTGAGGAAAACACAGAACGTGTCAAACCACCTGAAAATCGCACCAGCCTTCGGCAAGCTGCCTTCGACAAGCTCAGGCACCGACGATACGTGGGTTTGGGAGGGAAAATGATACGTGAAGTGGTGAACGTCGCTAATTCTTAATACTCAAATCTTAATACAAAAGTCACTATTAGCCTTCGACAAGCTCAGGCTCCCACGATACGTGGGTTCGGGAGGAAAAATGATACGTTAAGTGGTGAACGTCGCGATCCCGATAGCTATCGGGACTAACTTCTCAAAAACGAGATACGTCAAGTGGTGAACGTCGCTGAGTACCGCTTCCGCAATAGCGATTGACGCGGAAACCCCGCAGCGAGGAGGAACGACGAAGCGAGGAGTTGCAGCAAAAAGCGCGGGCGCCGCTATCACAAATTGTATTCGGCGCACGATCGTTGCGGCGCATTGCCCAAAAAAAACGAATAGTGCAAAAAAAAAGAAATAGGGGAATTGAATTCAATCGGACAATTAAGTCGTTGAACGTTCTCTAAACGCCCGATTTCCAATAAAATAAAGTAGTATCGTTCCGATTCCAAAAATAAAAATATACCCATATTCGGCTCGTCGGACCACGGGTTTTACATCGCCACTAACAATAAAACCGGCCCAATAATACGGGTCGTTTTTCATTGGGTTGTTTTGTAGGAAATCGCGTTTAGCCAATGCCAAAGATGTGTCTTTGTTTTTGCCTGTACTGAGGTATTTGTAGAAGGAAATCATGATTTCAGACGTTTCCTTATCGGGAACTTGCCACAAACTCACCACTGCCGATTGCACCCCCGCATACGTTAATGCTCTTGATAAACTCATAACGCCTTCGCCCGATTTAATGCTTCCAGTACCGGTTTCGCAAGCACTTAAAACAACTAATCGCGCTGGAAAATGCAGTTTGTATAAATCGGAAAAATACAATTTCTGATTGCCTTGAAAATACAAACACGATTGTTCAAAAGCGTCTTCAACCACTTGCGCATGCATTGCCAAATGAAAAATGTTGTGTTGGTTTAGTTCCTTGAAGAAACTTTCTTTAGTGGCTTGTGCTCCTGAAATTCGATTTCCGCCAAAAAGCAGTGCAACCGCCGCACTTTCTTGTTCAGCAAACGGTAGTCTTTTTAAAACGCTTCTATTTTCGGTCGTTGTGCTTTGGGAATAATCGGGCGCAACGGCCAATAAATTACTGCTTTTACCTGCTGCTTGACCTTTCGTGAGTAGCCACATGGGCAAGCTGTATGCATAGGAAATAAAGGATTTCTTTACAATTGGATTTTTCGATTTCGCATCTTCTAAAATCTCAAAAGGCAAGTAATTCAAAAATCCGTCGGGAACAATCGTAATTTCTTCTGCGACAGCGGAAGGAAGTAGGAAAGCCGATAGTTTTGCAATAGCATTTTTCGGATTTTCACGACGCTTTATTCCCGTAGTTACTAAGGAAACTGCTTTTTCTAATTCTGATGTTGAGCCCATTTCGCTAACAGAAATTTCTTTTTTCGAAAGAGACAGTCTAAAAACAGCATTTCCCGCACAATAATATTTGTAAATGGCTTGATTGGTGGCGAGTTTTCTACAGACTTCGGCAACGTCGAACGGTTTGTTGTTTAGATTGTTAAAATCTTGCTGTGCAGCAGTGTACGCTTTTTTTCGGCTTTCAATTGCGGCTTTCAATTGTGCCATTTTTTCTGCGTCAGTTCGATTAATGGTCTTCTTACTTTGGTAAAAATGCAACTCGTTTTGAAGCGATTTTACAGATTGATCGGACTTTTCAAGAATGTATTTTTCTGTTTTTTGACGGTAATTTTCCAGTAAATGTACAGATGCATTTTGCTCAATCAGGTTCAATAAGGTCGATTTTTTTGCGTTATCGCTTTCTGAAAGTGCGGCAATGCGCAGTAAACCGCTGCTAATTTTTTCGTGTGTTTCTTGTAAATACGCGTTGTATTCGCCTTTGAGATAATATGCTTTAAAAAGCTTGGCGCTAATTCGCAATAATTTTTCTGCTCCTGCTAAATCGCTTTTGTTCTGCGTCTTTTTATAAATTTCAAAGAACGAATTTCCGCATTCGGCAAAGAAATTCATAAAAGCTGGATCTACTAAATCTGCAACATCGGAGTAACGTAAGTTGTTGAAATTACGTTTCTTGCCGTTCAGGTTTGAGTTTAAATTCGTCAACAGTTTTTTGAGCTGAATGCGACTCTTTTCGTACTCTTTTTTTGCGATGAAAATTCTCGTACGAAGCAGCGGCAATTGATAGTTTATCAATTCAAATTTTTTATTATCGCTGTTTTTTTGCGCTTCAAGCAAATAGTCTTCGGCAGCAGCAAATTGTTTGTTTTTCAGGGACAGCTGTGCCATTTTAAAGCAGAATTTAGCGACATTGGTTTTGGCATTGTTGTTTTCGGCCAATGTTTTTCCCTTTTGGAGAAAAGCAACCGATTTTGCCTCGTTTTTCTGTTCTTCGTATAATTCGGCGAGTTCTTGATAGGCTTGAAGATTATAACTAATCCATTGCGGATTCTTTTCGGCACTTTTAATCGTATTTTCTATAATTTTCAAAAACACCTCAGCTTCATTTGCCTTTTTTTGAGCGATTAAAACGCGTAAGTTGGTTAAGGCATAAGAGAGCGTTGTTTTTCCGTGCTCTGAAGTAGAAGCTACCGATTTTGTCAGGTATTTTTTTTGGTAATAAAAGTTTAGTTTGGATGCCGCACTTTTGGCTTTTTCAACATCGCCGTATTTGAGGTACTGATATGCTAAATTTTGATAAGCAGTAATCAGATAATCTTTGTTATCGGGTAATGTTTCGTGTACTTTTTCCCAAATTTTAACTGCTTTGGTATAATAAGCAATGGTATTTCGCTGATCGTAAACATTCGCGTAAGCAAAAGCTAAATTGTTGTAGTTAAGCGCTACATCGGTCGAAATTTCTCCATGTTTTTTGATGTAGATTGCGAGCGACTTCTTGTAAAATTTAATTCCTTCAAAACTGTTGCCTACTTTGTCGTACAAATAGCCTAAGTCGTACAAGTAGTCGGTTTTCGTTTCGTCTTTTGCTTTTTTAAAATCGTTTGATTGATAGCCTTTTACGGCAAATTCCAACGATTCTTCCCAGGTTTTGTTGTAGGCGATGTAATGGTAACGAGACGAGTATAAATTAATGAGCAGTTCGGAGTGGTAATTTGTTCGATTTTTTAGACTTTCAATGCTGCTAATGAGTGCATTTAATGTGTTTATGTCTTGGGAATCACCCAATAAAAAGTCGTAAAATCGCAGGTACGCTGTTACAAAGGTTTTTTCGTTTGCCGGAAGATTCTTTTTCCCAAGAACGGGCGCTAGTACCTTTTTTGCACTTTGATAATCTAATACGTACTCGAATTTATACGCTTTTTCAAGCTCATTTTTGAGCAACGGATTTTGTGCAAAAAGTGCAGTGGCTACAAAAAGAAATACGAAATTATAGATCCACTTCATAGCCACTTGACTTTTACTAGTTAATCAACGAAATCTAGGAATTTTAATCCAAAGATAACGCCGTCTCCTATAAATCCGCCTTGATAAGAACGCACATAGTCTAGACGTAGTTGACGAAATTTACCAAATCCAAGCTTATCTAAACCAACCGAAAATTCTTGATACGGTTTTCTGTCTGGCACTGCCAATTGATGCGCACCAAGAACCAGATTGGTTTTCAATAAATTCAACAGTGGAATTTTATTAATCAAAAAACCTGCGTCGTTGTATTCGGCGTGTGTTTCAAAATAACTATCGTTGGTGCTTGCCGAATAATACGGAAGTAAATTAAATACATTTAAATAGCTTCCACCGTCGTTAACACGTGTTTGGTTGCCGTTAAAATGTTGAAAATCGACGAATGCAATATTTTCGGCATTATAAAACTTAGCTGCTCTGAGGTTTATGTCGAAATTCCCCTTGTTCTCTAAATTCAAATTGTAGAAAACGCCACCACTAAGTTTCGAGAAATTGTAAAACGATTCACTTCCGGCGAAAGCCTGAGTGTAGTTTAAAGATAAAGTCGGATAATCGGAATCCCTTATTTGAAGTCGACTGTCGGGGCGACTAATATATTTTACGCCAAAATTATAGCGCAAGCCCAGCGATACTTTTGCTAAACTATGACGCTCAAACGCCAAGGCATCGTTAGTTGGATCTAATGGGTTGTTCGATAAATACGAATCGTCGTTTCGGATCAAGGTATAATCGGTATTGTTTTGAAGCGCAGATCGTTGCGACCATTCCGAGCTTAAACTTCCAAACAATCCTGGTGCTACAAAGCGGCTGAATCGGGCTGAAATGAACTCTTTGTTGTAGAGTTTCATGAAGTTATTTTTGAAAAACAAGGTTGAAACCATGTTTACCAAATTCGTAATCGGAATTGCACTGTTAAATTGTTCGACTTTTACACCGCCTTCAATGTTTAGTGCATCGTAGTTTATTCGGTTAAAACGGCGGTTAAAGCTGCCTGTGAAGCGCAGACGGTCTTCGGCAAATCCGTAATTTAAATTAACGCGCACGGACAAATCCCTGCCTAATTCTTCGTTTTTAGACGATTGGTAAAGTCCAAAACCTGTATTTACAACCCATCCTTGAACGGTGTTGAAACTGTAACTTCCGGGATTTAAAAAGCCGTCGTAACTAATGGTTCGCTTTTCGTACGAATTTCGATAAGAGTAGCCGGTAAGCGCTTTCCATAATTTGAATTTGTTGTTTTTTCGATCTACAGAATCTAAATAGGTTTTCGAATTTCGGACTGTCGAAATACTGTCTTTTTTAGTGTAATCGCGCTGTTCTTCAACAGTGAGCGGTATCGGGCGAAATTCATTCCAAAACGTATCGTCTTTTTTATTCGATTCTTTTTCTATAGTTACCATTTCGCGCCCGAAGGTTTTTTTATCGATCGTGGTGTTGAAATCGTAATTGGTGTACACGTAATTGAATTTTCCGTTGAATTTGATTCCGAAAGCTCCGGCTTGAAACTCGAGCGATTGTACGTTTTTGCTCCACAAATTATTGGCTTGATTATAGGAAAACTGCTGTTTTAGCGTTAAATTATCAATAAATTCCTGCTTCATTCGATAGCCTTTCGTGGTAAGTTCAACGCCGTAAATGGCATACGAATCATCTACAATGTAAATAAAGCCATCAAAAGTTGGCTCATTGTCGCGTTTACTAATTACCTGAATTTTAGTTACCATTTGCTTGGATTCGTCCATAAAGCTTCCAGCAATTTTAAACCTATAGTAGGCAAAAGCTTCCGAACTTATGGGCGAAATAAGTGCCGTTCCGAAGCGAATGGTGTTGTCGTAAAAGTCGTACGCAGTTGCCATCGCCGTGTTGTAACTGTAACCGTTATCATTTCCACTTACTTTTGACGCAATGACGGTTTCTTTCAGTTTTTCTGGTTTCTGAAATGTAATTTTCGAGACCGTTTCACTTAAATAAATGATTCCGCTTCCAGTCGAATCAACCATGCCGTCTAAGTCGCCAATTTCCTGACCTAAAATTTTCTTCGGTAAATCTTTTACCTTAAATAATCCGCGTGAATAGAAATCGGCTGTAAATTTTGCGGTTCGTTCCGAATTCGATGCACGTGCTTGAATAGCTTTTCGAATAATTTGATCAGCGAGATTTTCCTTAGTGTTAATTACTACTTCATCCAAACTCAATTCTTCCTCAGTCATTACCACATATTGAATAACGGGGTACGTTTGTGCATTGATCTTAATTTTTTGTGTCTTGTAACCTAAATATTGAAAAATTAAGGTGTGCGTTCCCGGCTTTGAGAACTGTAAAAGATAATTTCCTTTCTCGTTTGAGGATGTTCCGATGTAAGTGCCGTCTATAAAAATGCTAACACCAGGCAAAGGAGCTCCCGATTTTTCGGTAATGGTTCCTTTAATCTGCCCGACAACAACAGTCGAAATAAAAAATAAAAGTAAACTGATCCGTTTTTTCATGATTGATTATTGATTGTGATTATTTAAAAGATGAAGCACTGCAAGTCGATACACATCAAGCCCTAATCCACAGATTACACCAGTAACCACAGAGCTTAGGTGCGAATGATGCCGGAACGATTCACGGGCGTAGATATTAGAAATATGAACTTCAATACTAGGTAAGGCTACGGCTTTTAGTGCGTCGGCAATAGCAACCGACGTATGCGAATAGGCCGCTGCATTAATTACAATTCCGCTGGCACGTTGTCCGGCTTCTTGAATAAAATTCACGATTTCGCCTTCAATATTCGATTGGCGATAACAGATCTCTACGCCAGGAAACGCGGTGTGGAGCCTTTGCAAATAGTCGTCAAAACTTTGTGTTCCATAAACTGCTGGTTCACGCGTACCAAGCAAATTTAAGTTCGGACCGTTAATTATATAAATCATTGCAATTTCAATATTTTTCCGAATATCCGAAAAAAGCATAAAAAAAACCCGTTAGATGCGGGTTTTTATTTTTTGTTACAAAATGAAAGTCAGAAATTAGAATTTGTAACCAATACCTATTTGTATAACGCTGTTCGTTAATTCGGCGTTTTTGGATGCTTCCGTCAAACCGGCAACGTAACGCGCATGCGCCGAGATGCTGTCGGTTAAATTATAACAAATACCACCAACAACCGAAAAATCGAAAGTCTCTGTTTCAAACGTATTTTCCACATTGTCACTCAAAAGCAAACCAAATTGCGGCCCAGCTTCAATGCTGAAGGTTTTCGACGTTAAATAAAATTTAGCTAACACAGGAACATTTATATAGTCGAGTTTGATATCATCTGCATCCTTAACTTTAGCTCCTTGCGACGAATAAAGAATCTCGGGCTGAATACTTAAGTTTTCAAACAAACTCAATTCAACAAATGCACCCAGATAGTAAGAAGCAAGCGTACTTGTATCGATATTGTCTCCGCCTAAGTTGGAGAAATTACCTCCTCCTTTAATACCAAATCCCAAACTTTGCGCTTGCGTTAATCCCGACACAAACACGAACATCAGTAATAAAAACTTTTTCATAATTAGTAGATTTTAGTTACAATCAAATCTAACAAAATTGATCTACTTAATTTGTTAAGAAAGTATTAACAAAAAAGTAGTTGAAAAAACAGCCTAATTTTTGTTTTTTTTTGGGCGTTCGGGCAGGCTTTTCGCTTCAATATCGTTTGTACTTTTTGCAAATGCCTGTCGTTTTACTGGCTTTCGCTGTCGCCCGTAAAACTTCCGGCATTTTCCAAAAAGTACTTCACTTTATTTCCGCTGCAATCCTTAACGCGGCAATCGTTTCCCAAAAATCGGGTTTTAAAATTCGAAACCCAGACCCAATTGCAAAACAGCATTCTTTACATCAACATCTTCAATGATATCGGTTAGTCCGTAATTGTATCTTCCATAAATGAAAAGACCCGACCGACTTTTAAACGTTACGCCGCCCACCAACGAAAAGTCGTAATCAGCCGCGCGATCTAAGTTGAAGTCGCCCGGATTGTTATTCGGATCCGTGTCAATTTCTTCACTGATTTTAAATCCAAATTGTGGTCCAGCTTCTACTGAAAAGCCATCTAGCAAATAAATTTTCGCCAAAACAGGCACATTAATGTAATCAAGCTGGTATTCTATGTTGTCGTTCGCTCCACCACCAAAACCACTAAATTCAGATTCAAATCCTTGACTTGAGTAAATTCCCTCTACTTGTAAAGAGAAATGGTTTAAAATCGGAAACTCTGCTAAAGCACCCACGTGAAAACTCGTACGCGCATCCGGTGAGTCGAAATCATCGCCCGTAACCGTCGAAAAGTTAACACCGCCCTTTACACCAAATCTAAAAGATGAAGTCGGAGAACTCTCGTCTTGTCCAAATCCAAATTGCGATATTGCTATCAAAACAACCATCGCTAAAATTCTAAAATTCTTCATAACTACAATTTTTAGTATATAGGACAAAGGTATTGCCAACCTAATCCGACACACTTACGTGATTTGATTAAAGACTTGTGGAATTACCGCCGGATTT
Organism: Pseudanabaena sp. UWO311; assembly: GCA_943371725.1. Taxonomy (GTDB): domain Bacteria; phylum Bacteroidota; class Bacteroidia; order Flavobacteriales; family Flavobacteriaceae; genus Flavobacterium. The sequence continues at coordinate 10,272 of CALRVY020000034.1, forward strand.
AGTAGCTTAGCCTCATGAGCAACTGGAAGCCGTTAATTAAAGCTTTTTCCGATTATCTGCGTATCGAACGCGGTCTGAGTGCCAACACACTAGTGAACTATAATTTCGATCTAAACAAACTCACGCGCTATCTCGAAGAAAATCAAATCAACGATTCTCCTTTAACTATCGAACCAACGCAAATCGAAACCTTCTTATACCATTTGGCACCGCACCTAAATGCACGAAGCCAAGCACGACTCATCTCTGCTTTAAAAAACTTTTTTAATTTCTTGGTCTTTGAAGAATACCGAAAAGAATCGCCGATGACGCTTATCGAAGCGCCTAAACTCGGGCGTAAACTTCCCGAAACACTCGCTCTTTCGGAAGTTAATGCTTTAGTTTCGGCTATCGATCGCAGTTCGAATGAAGGTCAACGAAACGTCGCCATTATCGAAACAATCTACGGATGCGGTCTCCGCGTAAGCGAAGCCATAACGCTCCGACTGTCCGACTTATTTCCAGAAGAAGGATTCATTCGCGTCATCGGAAAAGGAGATAAACAGCGTTACGTTCCTTTAGCCGACGAAACGTACAAGTTTATACGCATTTATAAAGATACCATCCGAAACCAAATGACGCCCGCAAAAGGAAACGAAGACATACTTTTCTTAAACCGCAGAGGCAAGCAACTAACTCGAGCCATGATTTTTACTGTCATTAAACAAACAGCCCGAGCTGCCGGAATTACCAAAGTGATTAGTCCACATACTTTACGACATTCGTTTGCAACGCACTTGCTTGAAAACGGTGCCGATTTACGCGCCATTCAACTCATGCTCGGTCACGAATCGATCACTACAACCGAAATTTACGTGCACGTGGATCGAAGTCATCTCAAAAAAACGATCGAAACATTTCATCCCAGAAAAAGTAAATAGGCGAACAAAGCGTAGTCTGTATATAAATCAGAACTCCCTATTTTTTAAATGTGTGTAGTATTGTCGAGGAACTTTTCGAAAATGCGCGATAAGAAGATCTCACTAAAATGTAATAATTAAGAAAATCCCTGCATCAAAGAAAAGTTTTTTTGTTTATTTGTGCGAATTAGAAAATTAATCGAAGTAAATGTCTGAATTTCGACAATCTGAGGAAATGTTTCGCGATCAACGAGAAGCTTTTTTAAGCAAATTGTTGTCTCAAATTCCCGATTTAATTTTTCAGATGACCGTAAATCCCGACGGTCGTATTACTTTCCCGTTTCTGAGCGATGCTGTTTACGAGCACTTTGAACTTACAAACGACGAGGAAGATTTGTTTGTTAAGGAGCTTTTAGACTTAAAAATCGTAAACGAGGATTTACCCGGCTTTTTCGAATCACTTGAAACGGCAAAAGCTACTTTACAACCTTGGAATTTTGAATTCCGAAGTCGTTTGCCCATAAAAGGATTGCGCTATTTTCGGATACGTGCCACCGTGGAACGCGATGAAAACAATTGCTTCCAATTCTACGGACGTGTAAACGATAATACAACTCAACGAATCCAAGCAATTAAACTTAAAATATCCGAAGAGCGCTATCAGTTTGCACTCGAAGCTTCATCAGAAGGTATCTGGGATTGGGATGTCATCTCCGATACTGTATTTTTCTCTTCCCAATCCATGAAAATGCTCGGGTTCGAAGAAACAGACGTAGTTTTACAACGAAGCTTCTGGGATAGCCGACTGCATCCCGACGATCGGAAATCGTATCAAGGCGATATCGATAAACATTTTGCAGGTGAAACGCCGTTTTACGAAAATTTACAACGAATACGTGCTTTCAACGACCAGTATAAGTGGATTTTAAGTCGCGGAAAAATCGTTTTTCGAGACGAAACCGGAAATCCTAAAAGAGTCATTGGTACGCATACCGATTTAAGTACGCGAATCAAACAAGAAGAAGAACTCAAAAAAACACTGGAAATTCTAAACGAACAAAACAAACGCTTGCTGAATTTCGCGCACATCGTTTCTCATAATCTGCGAAGCTATGCCGGAAACTTTGAAATGCTGCTCAATTTGTACGACGAAGAAACAGATGAAGAAATACGAAATCAAACCCTCGATTTTTTGAGAACCAACTCGCGAGAACTTTCACAAACCATCGAAAACCTTAAAGAATTAGTCGACATTCAATCCGATTTAAAACCAGTCAAAATGAGTTTAAATCTGTCGGATTATGTCTATAAAGTTATTGGCTTGCTCAGCGAAGAATTTACGAAACACGAAGTTAGCTACTCAGTTGATATTCCGGCCGACTTTACAGTGGTGTACAATCCGGCGTATCTCGAAAGCGTTTTGCTTAATTTTTCAACAAATGCAGTTAAGTATTCGCATCCGCAACGCAAACCTTTGATTAAGTATGAATTGCTTGTTGAAGACGGAAAATATGTGCTAGCAATAGCAGATAATGGACTTGGTATTGATTTAAAATTGCACGAGAATAGTATCTTTGGTATGTATAAAACTTTTCATAAGCACCCAAATTCAAGAGGTTTGGGATTGTTTATGTCGAAAAATCAAATAGAAGCAATGGGAGGGAGTGTCACTGTTAGCAGCGAGGTAAATGTAGGAACTGCTTTTAAAATTTTTTTCAATGAGTAAACCTAAAGAAGTTTTTGTAGTCGACGACGACAAGATTTATCACTTCATATTGAAAACATTTTTCAAGAAAAATCAGATTAATTTAAATCCTGTTTTTTTCGAAAATGGCCTTGAGGCAGTCGAAAGCTTAAAACAACGACTTCAGTCTGCTGAAAGTGTTCCCGATATCATTTTGTTGGACTTAAACATGCCAATCATGGACGGCTGGCAATTCCTCGAAGAGTTCAAACTTCTCAAAAAAAGTCACGGCTTCGATATTCCGGTGTATGTAATTACTTCTTCAAACGACAATAGCGATCTGGAAAAAGCCGCCACTTACGAATCCGAAATTTCCAAATACTTACTTAAACCAATCAACGAATCCCTTTTAACGGCACTTGTTTAAAATCAAACAATCGAGTGTTTTTGGAATAATTTGGGCAGCTGCCGGCAAAATCGTTGTCACCTAAACAATCGTTCCAGGCCGGCACCGCGCTATCCGCTATAATCTGCTGCTCGGCAACCGCCGCTCGCAGCAGGATTCCGCTACTATCGCTGCTGCAACAATCGTTTCATCACGTATAAAAAAACGAGATTTCAACAAAAGTCAAAATCTCGTTCTATAAGCGTATTTTAGGCGTTTACTTCGCGATGTTAACCGCGCGAGTTTCACGAATCACCGTTATTTTTACTTGACCTGGATACGTCATTTCGGTTTGAATTTTCTGAGAAATATCAAAACTCAAGCTCGATGCGTGATCATCCGATACTTTTTCACTCTCAACAATTACGCGCAATTCACGACCCGCCTGAATGGCATAAGCATTTTTCACACCGTTAAATCCGTACGCAATATCTTCTAAATCCTTCAAACGTTGGATGTAAGAATCAAGTACTTGTCGGCGTGCGCCTGGTCTAGCTCCCGAAATAGCATCACAGACTTGAACAATCGGCGACAATAAAGATTTCATTTCAATCTCGTCGTGGTGTGCACCAATAGCGTTACAAACTTCTTCTTTTTCGCCATATTTTTCAGCCCATTGCATTCCAAGAAGCGCGTGCGGCAAATCACTTTCAGTCTCTGGAACTTTTCCAATATCGTGCAGTAATCCTGCGCGTTTTGCCAATTTAACGTTCAATCCCAATTCGGCAGCCATTAAGCCACACAATTTCGAAACCTCTCTACTGTGCTGCAATAAGTTCTGTCCGTACGATGAACGATATTTCATACGACCCACCACTTTAATCAACTCTGGATGTAATCCGTGGATACCTAAGTCAATTACGGTACGTTTTCCAACTTCTACAATTTCTTCTTCAATTTGCTTCGTTGTTTTAGCTACAACTTCCTCAATACGGGCCGGGTGAATACGTCCGTCGGTTACTAACTTGTGTAATGCCAGACGCGCAATCTCTCTTCGAACAGGATCAAAACACGATAAAATGATTGCCTCTGGTGTGTCATCTACAATGATTTCAACACCTGTTGCCGCCTCAATCGCACGGATGTTTCTACCTTCACGACCAATAATTCGACCTTTAACATCGTCCGATTCAATATTGAAAACCGAAACGCAATTTTCAACCGCTTCTTCAGTTCCTACACGCTGTATCGTACTAATAATTACTTTCTTAGCTTCTTGATGTGCGGTTAATTTTGCTTCTTCCAACGTTTCTTGAATGTATGCCATGGCACTCGAGCGCGCCTCGCCTTTCAATCCTTCAATTAATTGGTTTTTAGCTTCTTCAGTCGACAAACCGGAAATTACTTCCAGTTGTTCAAGCTGACTTTTGTGCATACGGTCAACTTCGTGTTGTTTGCGCTCTAAAACATCGATTTTGGCTGTAAGTTCTTTGGTTTTAGCTTCAAAATCGTCGTTAATTTTCTTTGCCTTTGCAAGTTCTCCCGATACTTGCGATTCTTTATCGCGAATTCGCTTTTCAACTTCTGCTACTTTTTTGTCACGTGCTAGAATTACTTGCTCGTGCTCTGCTTTTAATTCCAGAAATTTCTCTTTCGCTTGTAGAATCTTGTCTTTCTTGATGTTTTCAGCTTCCAACGCGGCATCTTTTAAAATCGATGCGGCTTCTTTTTTTGCATTTTTTACCAGAGTAGAAACGTTTTTCTTTTCCAATATCTTGGCGATAACGAATCCGCCTACTATTCCGATAAGTGCTGCAATAATTGCAATTGTGTTCATATATTGATTTAGATTAAAAAAAAACCTGCATTAATCTTTGAATAAACTCGTAAAGACAAGTTTTGAGCTAACGTACTGTTCCAGGATCTGCGACAAAGGCAGCATGCTGTAGTAATACCGATCGGCTCATTCTAATTTGTTAGTGTTGAGTTTACCAATAATCAATTAATGCAGGCAGTATTGATGTATGTTAAGAACGTTATTTTCCGAGGACTTCAGCTAAAACTATATTCATGTTCTTGAGTTTTTCTATTGTAGTAGCGTCAATATTCTCCTTGTCGATCTGCCGTTGCTCTAATTGCGAGGCAAACTGCAATGCACACATAGCTAAAACATCTTGCTTGTCGCGAACAGCATAGTTTTCTTCAAACTGTTTAATCATAGCATCAATTTTCTTGGAAGCCAGACGCAGCGCTTCTTCCTGCGAAAAATCAACATTCAGCGGATAAACGCGGTCTGCAATTGATATTTTGATTTTTAGTTTGTCGTCCATTTATTCTGCTAACTGAGCAATACAATAGTCTATTTCTCTAATTAATGAATTTATTTTAAGTTTCGTATCTCGTTTATTTTCGTCACTGCCTAGTAAAGAATTCGCCATTTTCTGAGCTTCAAGCGTGTTTGTGAGCTCTTTTATTTTTGTTTCTAAATCTGTTTCTCGAGCTTTACTTTGAGTTAACTCGATCGTCAACTCTTTGTTTTTCAGTTCAACAGCCTGCAAACGAGCCACCAACGAGCTTAACCGATTCTCGAGAGTAGTTACAATTGCAGTTATTTCACTCATAAATGCTCCATTCCTTACTTATTTCACAAAGTTAAAATTACTTTTCGTTGTGGCAATATATTTGTTGAATTTTGAAGCAGGTTATTTTTACGGTTTTTCCGTAATCGAATTTCAAAGCAATAATGCATCTTTGTATTTATACGCCTAACATGAAAAATTTACTCAAATTCGTTGCTCTTTTTAGTTTTTTAGCGGCCAACGCTCAATCGCCTTATCCACAAACGTATTTTGATTCTCCGCTTGGTATTCCGCTTTTATTATCCGGATCTTTTGGCGAATTGCGTTCCAATCATTTTCATACCGGTCTCGATTTTAAAACGCAACAAAAAGAAGGTTTGCCTATTTTCGCTTGCGCAGAAGGGTACGTATCGCGAATAAAAATCTCGCCTTACGGTTACGGAAAAGCTATTTATATCGATCATCCGAACGGCTACACAACCGTTTATGGACACCTGCAACAATTTACCGACGAAATTGCCGAGTACGTTAGAAATGCACAGTACAAGGAGCAAAGTTTTGAAATTGAACTTTTTCCTAAAAAAGACGAACTGCCTGTAAAACGCGGACAAACAATTGCACTTTCCGGAAATTCAGGCACTTCAGCTGGCCCGCATTTACATTTTGAAATCCGAGAAACGGTATCCGAACTTAGCGTAAATCCGCTTTTTTTCGGGTTCGATAAACGAATAGCCGATACCAAACGTCCGCAAATCAATAGCGTTTTGGTTTATCCTATCGGAGACGATTCGTTCGTAAATCAAAGTCAGTTTCCACTAGCAGTAAATCTCGCGCTACAACCTAACGGGAATTACCTAGCCGATCGTATTCTGGCACGCGGCCAAATTGGTTTCTCGCTTTCTACTACCGATGGTTTTGATAATACCTATCACAAAAATGGCCCTTTTAGCATCGAAAGTTGTGTCAACGGAAATCGAATTTTTTCCTTTACTGCTGATAAGCTAGCATTTAACGAAGGCCGATTCATCAACGCGTACCTCGATTACAAACGTTTTAAATCAAGTGGCGTGCGTTACCAAAAGTTATTCATGAATAGGCCATTTGCGTTGCGAAATCTGTTTGCAGATCAACAACTTGGAAAGGTTGTAGTTGCTCCTAACTTAACCGAGATATACAAAATTGAAGTCGCCGATTTTGCTGGAAACAAAACCATAGTCGAAATTCCAATTAGTTACGACGGGCGCCAACTCATCTCAGAACCTAAACCAAAAGAAAAACCTATTTCGCTAAAATACGATATTGAAAATTTGTATGAAGAAGGAAACTTTACTGTGAGTGTCAGACCTCTTACTTTTTACGAAGACTTTCCCTTACTCTTTAAAGTACAGGCTGATGAACTGGAATTTGGCTCCGACGATTTTCCAGTGCACCAAAACATTACAGTTTCGTACGATGCAGCTTCAATTCCAGCCGAACTTCTTTCCAAGTCGTTTATTGCATCAGTCGATGGAAGTAAACTCAAGTACAACAGCACAAAAATTCAAAACGGCAGATTGATAACCTACACCAAAAATTTAGGGAAGTTTAAAATAGCTTCCGATACCATCGCACCAAAAATCAAACCTTATAATATTTCGGAAGGTAAATGGCTTACGAAACAACAAACAATCATTTTTACCGTTATGGATTCGAACAGCGGGATTTCGAAGTACAACGGCTACATTAATGATAAATGGGTTTTGTTTGAATACGATCCAAAAGATAAATCGCTTACCTATCAATTAAACAATAACGAATTGGTAGACGGAAAAAATCTCTTGAAGCTAATTGTAACCGATGACCTCGGAAATTCTGCTATATTTGAAACTTCCTTTTACAGGAAAATAAACTAAAATTATTCTTTTGGCAACATTCTTACGTCTCACTTGTTTTCTATGGTTGTGCTCAATAAGTCAGCTTTATTCGCAATCGGCTAGAATTCAAGGAGTTGTCCTCGATGAAAATAACCGTCCCGTTTCGGAAGTTACAGTACAAGCAGGTTCAGAAAAAACGTCAACAAATGTAAATGGCTACTATTTGCTTAAAGTTCCTGCAAACCAAAATCTTGTTCTTAAATTTACTCATATTCGATTAAAACCAGTTCAAGTAACTGTAAACCTGAGTCTAAACGAAGTTTTTGAATTTAATCCGATTCTCAAAGAAAACGAAGAACAACTCTCGGAAGTAGTTATCAATTCACGTTCTAGAAAACGTCTCGAAGGTGCCATTGCTATCGATCCAGTGGTTATTCGCAAAATTCCCGGTGCTAATGCCGGTGTCGAAAACATTATAAAATCGTTTGGCAGCGTTTCGGCAAACAACGAGTTGAGCACCCAATATTCTGTTCGAGGTGGTAGCTTCGATGAAAACTTAGTTTATGTCAACGAAATTGAAGTGTATCGTCCGTTTTTAGTTCGTTCTGGACAACAAGAAGGCTTATCGTTTACAAATACCGACATGGTTCAAAATGTTGAATTTTACGCCGGTGGTTTCCAAAGCAAATACGGTGATAAAATGTCGTCTGTACTTGATATTACCTACCGAACACCCACAAAGTTTGGTGCTTCCGCAGAAGGTAGTTTTTTAGGAGGAAGTGCATCAGTTGAAGCTGTTTCACCCAATCAAAAATGGTCGTTTCTTACCGGTGTTCGTTACCGCGATAACAGCTTGTTCGTGAATTCTCAAGAAACCGAAACCAACTTCCGACCAACCTTTGCAGACGTTCAAACGTATGTTGTTTTTCGTCCGTCTTCAAAATGGGAACACAGTTTTCTGGGAAACATTGCACAGAACAGATACCGTAACGAACCTATTTTCAGGCAAACAAACTTCGGTACCATCGACGATCCAATTGCGCTCGTGATCGATTATGAAGGAAATGAAAACGTTAAGTATAACACCACTTTCGGCGCTTTCAAATCGGTTTTTAAACCTACCGAATATTTAAACTTCCGATTCATCGCATCTGCGTATCATGCTGTGGAACAAGAATATTTCGATATTCTCGCAGGTTATGGTTATGGCGACGTTAACACCAACGTTGGTAGTAATAATTTAGGTGAAGTAGAGTATGTTACCCGAATTGGAAATCAGTTAACACATGCACGAAACGATTTAGACGGACTTATCGTTAACTTCGAAGCGAAGGGAACGTACCGTATTCCAGAAATAGAAGGCAAAGGAAACAAGCATCTTTTCGATTTCGGAATAAAATATACTAAAGAAGATTTTCGCGATCGTTTAGTAGAGTACGAAGTGATTGATTCTGCCGGATTTTCAATGGCGCCTCCTGATTTGGATATCGTAAGAAACGATCAACCTTATACCAGTTTTGAAGGTCCTTTAGTTCCGTTTCAAAGTGTACGAGCAACTAATTTCGTGCAAGTAGATCGTTATTCAGGCTTTTTACAATACGGAAATCGAATGAAATGGGGTGGAAGTGATGTTACTTTTAATGTAGGTACGCGCTTTCATCGTTGGACTGTTTCCGGTGAAAATATCAGTTCTTCATCACAACAAACATTTAGTCCGAGAGCTCAGTTTTCGCTAAAACCTGCCTGGAAACGAGATATGTTGTTCCGATTATCGGGTGGTTATTATCATCAACCGCCTTTTTATAGAGAAATGCGTGCGCCGAACGGACAAGTAAACCCTGATGTCAAGGCACAAGAGTCAATTCATGTTGTGGTAAGTCACGATTATAGTTTCAAAATGTGGCAACGTCCGTTTCGCTTAGTTAGTGAGGCATTTTATAAGTGGATTTCTGACGTTAATACTTTTACAGTAGATAATGTGCGTATTCGATACGCAGCAAACAACAATGCGGAAGCGTATGCCAAAGGTTTCGACATGCGTTTGAATGGAGAATTTGTTCCCGGCACCGAAAGCTGGTTTACATTTGGCTATCTAAAAACAGAAGAAAATATAAACAACCGCGGATTTATTGCACGCCCAACAGATCAACGCCTAAAATTTGGAATTCTTTTCCAAGATTATATGGAGAATATTCCGAATGTAAAGGTCTACATTAACTTGGTTTACAGCACAGGATTGCCGGGTGGAAGTCCGTCGTACGCTGATCCATACGTTTTTCAGAATCGTTTGAATGACTATCGTCGAGCCGATGTTGGTTTCTCTTATGTTTTCACCGAAGGAAATCAGAATCGTCCCGATGGACATTGGTTGAAGCGATTTAAGGATTTATCTCTTGGTTTGGAAATATTCAATTTATTCAACAACCAAAACTCTATTACGAATACGTGGGTTCGCGATACGTTTACTAGTCGACAGTTTGGCGTACCAAATTACTTAACAACGCGCGTTTTTAACTTGAAATTTGCAGCTCGGATATAGGCAGACATCGAAATAATCTCGTATTTTTGATAAAAGCCTTTATATGAAACTGAAAGCAATTTCGCTGTTTGTTTTTTTACTTGTTGTGGCAACTGCTTGTAAAAAAGAAGAAGAAACGCCTAAAGTAATTTACGATGCAAGTACTTCAAAAGGTCAGAGTACGCCTAAGATTGACACCGTATCT
>CALRVY020000035.1:0-20099 GCA_943371725.1 Pseudanabaena sp. UWO311
TCGTACTGACTAGAATAATTGTTATCTATCATTGCTTGCCCCGCTCCACCACTCGGATCCGCAAACAAAACCGGATTTCCGTTAAAACTACTGTACGTTGATTGGCTGTGGTGTATCACCGGGTCTTGCACCACCCAACGCCCAATAGCTGGGTCGTAATCGCGCAGGGGCATGTCGTACATGTTGTAACCAAAATCGCCTTGCCATTCTTGGCCGTTGTATTTGTATTTGTGCTTGCCCGGTGCTTCGAATTGCTCTCTGATGGGTGGTCTCATCCCTATAACTGGCTGGTTAAATGACGAGATCCACGCTCTTTCGTCCATATTGTAATTTCTATGACGCAAACCATACGGATAATAGTTGTTCTCCTCGAGTATAACCAAACCCGGAGCAGGCGCCGCAGGATCAAACGTATAACTCACACGGTTATTGCCTAAATGATCGCTGTAATTAAACACGTATTGGTAGGTATTGGTGCCATTAACCTGCGTGCAATTTACATAACCATTGGCAATTTGCATGAACTGTAAAACGTTATCTTGATATTGAAAACCGTTTAAATAATGGGTTGTACTACTAATGATAGGTGTCACCGATCTATCAATTGTTGTTTTAGCTAATTTATTTCCAAGTCCGTCGTAAATATAGCGTATTTCATTTGTACCCATTAAGACCTGTAGTGGCAAATTTAAATGGTTGTAAGTAATACTCGATATTTGTTTATGAACATCCGATGTTAAATTTCCAAAGGTATCGTAGGTATAGTCAACACCTTCATCCGGATAGTAATCTTCGTTGTTCGAAAAACCATTTCCGTTTTCGGTTACATCAACCACCTGCAACAACAAATTCGAATTGGGTTTGTAAGTATAATTCAAGAAATCGATTTCTTGAACTACTGTGGCATCGTCGAACTCACCATTGCGTTTCATCAAGGTAATATTGCCGTTTTTATCGTATTGCGCACTTTCGTCGTACGATCTACGAACCGGATTTACCGCTCCCGGACGTTGATACACCGCCTCGCGTAAACGATTTAATTTATCGTACTTATAACCGTATTTACGCACCACATTGTCTTTTGCACTGCGCCAAAACACCTCCGAAATGTTGCCGTTGAACTGTTGTTCTGTTACATCGCCTGCTGCTACCGATGTCGTTTGGTTATCTTGATGCCTAATTTCGTAAGCAAATAAATCTCGTGGAACAGTAGTGCCTTCGGGTTGCAGGTTGTTTACGTTGTTTACCGCCTTTAGCCAGCCGCGAATATTATACCTGTAATCAACTTTCTGCAAATAAGAACCCTGTGTTGTGTTTGTACCTCCTACAAACTGGGTATATACGCGCCCTAATTCGTCGTATAAATTTGCCGCTAAAAGCTGATTTGGGTTATTGTTAATCCTATGATAATGACTTAATAATCGACTGTTATCAGAGTAGGAAAACAAATCTGTTGAAGAAATTACCGGACTCGATGCCAGCTGTTTATGCTCGGTAAGTACTTCGCTTATTTGCCCTGAAAAGGCGTTTATCGTATTGGTTGTATTATGAAAACCTCCTAAAAAGTTGCTTTGTAAGGTTTTAAAAACGAAACCGCGACGTGTGTAAAACAAAAACAATGTAGTACCCGCTGTTTCAGTTGTTGTTGTAACCGCACGAACCCATGATGATGTTGGAAGCGTACGGGGCAAGATACTGTTGTTGTAATACGCCTGGCTCAGTGTTGTGCTTACAGGAATGTTTGTAGGCGTAGGGACGCTGTAATTATCAAAATAATTGACACTGAGTACATGATAACCAGTTGTTGGCCAACTCACGTTAGAATAACGGAATCCGACATTGTTTACCGTTGTTGTAGTCGAAGCTAACTTGTTTTCGCTAAAATTAGTGGTAGTTGTATTAAATGTTGTTTGCAAGGATAGGCGGCGCGCCTCGCTAATGGTAGAATCTGGCATCCAAGCGGTCAAAATCGCTCTGGAGAAAACGTCGTATTTTATAATATTCCAACCAAAACCACTTCCAGAAAAAGGATTGTAAGTTGGCCCAACAGCTTTTGGACGATTCAAGTTATCGTAAAGTGTATATTGTATTTGTTTACCTGGCTCTTTTTGTGCCACTAGCCTATTCCTTTCATCGTAAAAGTACAGATAAGCCAAGTCATCAAAATCAGCTGTCGTAATACCTTGCTGATGATTAATCAAAGGGGGGAAAACATAGGTCAAGTTATCAAATTGATCGTAAACGTAGTACGTGTCGTGATTTTCTGAAACTAAATTGCCGCCGACAATCGATTCCCCGAAAACGCGTTTCAAAACAACTTTACCGTCAATTGTTTTAAATTCGATTGATGTATTGTTGAGTCCGTCGGATGGCTTCCAATTTTCATTTCGAATTATCGATTTGTAAAGTGTATTTGGAGGAAATACACCCAAATTAGTTAACGTAGGCGTATAAAGCGTGCTGTTGGCGGTTGCATTTCCGGGTTGTGCATTTGCTTCAAATCGGATTACGGCGTCTTGAGCAGTATTGAATTCATAAGCCATTCGAATGGTGTGCTTTTCAGTAGCATTCATTGCCCAATCGTTCCCTGGACTAGCCACCTCTATGGGGCGAGCGTAGGGCGATTTTTCAAAATTTGTTTCTACAAACGGATTTGAAGTAGCTTCTCTTGGTGGGTTTACGCTTCCGGAGGCATAGTAACTCATTAAATCGGCTTGCGCGCTTATCGAAAAATTGTAGGAATGATTTTGTGGAAATGGTAAATAACTTTTAGTTACCTTTCCTGTGGGATGGTACTCGTGGTAAGAAACTAAATCTTTTCCGGTTTCAGTTGCTTTTATACTTCGCGATTGAATGAGCCTGCCAACACCATCAAAATACTGCATTTGCACAGCTGCTGCGTTTGGCTCTGGATTTGGAATTGAAACGGTTGTTGGTTCCTTATAAAGGGTACTCTTATAAAAATTGGGGTTGAAACCAGCTGTGTTGGTATATTCTTGTTCCCACAATATATTGTTTTCAAAATCTTTAGCGCTAACTAAAACGTTTAGACGATCTCTGTCATACTGGAAACTATGACGTAGCCCTTTTTCATCTGTAATAGTACTAACACCCACCATAGGAATATGGGTGTATGTGGTGATGAACGTGTTTGCTAAAGAAGCACTGTTTCGAAGATTATTTAAAGCGGTTAATAAGCTTGCTTCATTATTATTCAGATTGGATGCCGATTGGATGGCAGTAATTAAACTCGCTGGGATCGATGCGTATGCAATATTGACAATTTTTGCAACGATTAAGGTATTGTTATAGCCATAGATATATGAGGTACGAATACCCAATCCGTCTTGCGTTTCTAAAACACGACCAAACGCGTCGTATCTATTATTTCTAGTGGTTATTACAGGATTTGAAGCACCTTTTGCAACCGATTTTGTTGACGGTAAAAAGGCTACATTGCTGGCAAAAGTGTTACTGTAGTTTGAATTTTCAGTGGCAATAAGTTGATTGTTCTTAAAAATCTGCACCGTTGCCACCTGATTAATACGATTTTTTGTATGAATCGAGTTACCTGTATGGTACGTTATTTCAGTTCGTGAATTAAGGCCCGTTGCTGAATTACTAAATGTGCTCGTTAACAATAAACGTTTCGGTGTATCGTATGTGTAACTTTCAGTTGTGATAATGGGATCAACGCCGTTTTCGGTAAATTCTCTTTCAATCTTTGATTCTAAAACATTCCATCCTGCGAGAGCGTTGAGATTTCTCGTTCGAAACCCATTCAAAAGAAACTGTTCAAAAAACGAATAATTATATGATGTGTGTTGCAATAAAAATCCCGTTTGGCTATAGACTTTCTTTTCTATCAAACTACCTCTTCTACTGTCGTAAAAAATTTGTTGATTAGGAATATTGCTAGGTCAGGGATAGTCGTCACCAGCAGTAAATTCATAATCGGTCCATCCATTTTGTGAGTCAGATACACGAACGTTTTTATACGTTATTGCTTCCCGTCCATTGGTATTTACGCTGCTTAAAATTTCATTTCCAGCTACAGAGAATCCACTGCTATATTGCTGTAGGGAATTTTCAAAGAAATTATAGGAATAATTCAACTGCCTTACTACTTCTTGATTTTTATCTCGATACGTAATTGATTGAATTCGAATACCGCCTCCATACTCGAATTTTGGTCCATTCGGATTCGGTTCTGTTTTTGTAATGCTTACGTTTCCTTGCCAACCGTTTAAAATTACGCTCGGCAGTATGTAATAAGAACCTGCCGTTAACTCAAAGGCTTGTCCATAACAACGATTAGCCTTAGCCATATTTCGATCTATAACTCCTATGAGCTGCCCCGAACTTCTGTACAAAGAAAAGGAGGGCGGGTTATTTTGAGGGTGTAAGGGTGATAACGGATCAGGGTTCTGAGAACCGTTTCCGGTTGGTGGTGTATATACCGCAGTTGCCGCAAGCAAGTACTTACCCGCAGTGGTAACAGTAAAATTTCTTTGATTAGTATCGCCCGCCAAGAAAATATAATTTTGAAGTGGGGTATCTAAATAATATTCAGCACGATAAGGATGATTGTAGCCATCAACGGGGTTTGGATCAGGGACATTTTTGTAAGTAATGGTTGGCGGACTTGTAGAATTATCAACAATCTCAGCACTTTTAATTTTAACATAAGTGTTTGATTCGAAATTAAAAGTAATATTGCCACCTGTTGGGTAAATAATACGTCTTAAAACACCATTAGTGCAGTAGTCTGGAGCGGTACCAAATTCCGAACCGTTAAAATTTGTACTAGCGTCAAGAGAACAAAAAGGTTTGTAATTTGGATAACCATAAGCATCGAAACTGGCAACTGCTCCCCCAGGAAGTAGTGCATTTTGATATTCGAACAAGTAAATGTCTTTTTGTAAGCCCGAACCCGAGGAAATCTCTAGTTTATCTCGCCGTATTATGGCTTCTTTAATGGTATTACCAAAAACATCTCTCAAGATAACTTTATCTAATAAATCAACAGGATTTACGTAGGTATTACTTGGCGTGTATTGAAAAACTATAGTACCAAATCCAGGTGCAATAATACTTGCTCTTTGTCTATATGATTGCGAAACTGACGGAGGGTTAACTACTGTAGCACGATCATTGTAAGTATATTGCAAAATTATGTTATTGTTTTGATCAGAAACAGAGGTGAGATAAAAAGCGCCATTATAGCTTATCACAGGCTGGTTATTAGGGCCACGATATTCCTGCGATTCTGGAGCATCGAAAATGTACTTTAACCCCGAAGGATCGAAAAGTACAATACCAACTATTGTATTATTTGTTATTTGAAGGTCAATTTCTATCTTTCCTCCTTTATAATCGTACGGCTCCGCTACTAATTGATTGTTAACTAACTTAAGCTTGAACCGACCTTGAGATCCGTTGATTGAGTATTGAAAAACATCGTCGATGACCGGATTTTGATTTTGCAACTCTGTTTCATCCAACTTTCCAACTACAGAACGTCCTATAACGCCACCCGATGCTGACAATACCCACCCTTTTCCTATTTCTCCAGCAGGTGCATCGTTTTTGATGCCCGAAGGATGGTACGCCATTGATATATTTTCGAAAACGTCTAGGTTTCGTGTTTGTAGGGAGAAAATGGGCAGTGAAATATCTGGTATCCCTGTATGTAATTCTACGGGATAACTCTCAAAAGACAACAGATTAGCTACTTGTGGAGACGGCGATTGTATGGTCGGCGCAAGCTGTGCATTAGCGAAAAAAGGTAATGCAAAAATTATGTAAAGAGACAGTAACTTTCTCATAAACTAGAATAATAAATTAGTTTGAAGCTTTGATGAATTTGGTACCGGCAGTACCATTGTTTGTTTGCACAGTAGAAATATAGATACCCGGCTGTAAACTGCCTGCATCGAAAGGAATTGTTCTATCTGAAATTTCTTGAGTATACACCAGCTTACCCGTTAGGTCATGAATTACCAGAGTACCTGTATCAAAAGAAAAACCAACGATAAAATTGGTATACGTCAATACCGGATTTGGTATAACTTCTAATTCTTTACGAGCTTCGTCTGCGTTCTTTTCAAATTTAAACTTCGCTACCCGAAAATCACGTTGAAAGGCTCTGGCACCAGTACGCGTTTTAGAATCACCCGTACCCGCTAGAAACAAATTTCGATCGCGCGAAAGAAGAGTCTTGCAAAGAATATTTTCGCCCTCGCCGGTAAGAGTAATCTGATCTTTCAACTCACCGTTTAAATCTACTCGTAAAACCAGAAAGTCGCTTAAAATACCATTCTCCGTTTGTTTTCCCGAAACTGAGGCTGAAATCAACAACTCGTCTTTATTAAAAATCAAGCTTTGAGCTAAATCTCTATTCGAAAAATTATATTGGAATTGATCAATTATTTCTAAATCAGCATTCAATTTGACTAACCAAATATCCGTACCATTTTTTGCTGCCAAGCGCTTTGACGATGAAACACCACTATTTGAGTTTACTAAACAAAACAGCTCATCCTGTGCTGTCTTTACAAAACCAACTAAATCGTCGGCTTCGTTACCGCCTAAAGTTTGGCTACCGATTAGATTACCCATATCATTCAAGAGAAGCAGTGCAGCATCATTTAAAGATGTATTTGTTTGAGAATCCGCTTTCAAAAAACCTGAATTAGAATTCAAACCAACAAGATATTTACCATTAAATTCTATAACTCCGATAGCTGCTTCACTGTATTCGCCACCAAATGACTTTTGCCAAAGCTCATTGCCAAGTTTATCTACTTTAATCAAAAGAACATCAACAGCACCTTTAGACTGAACTGTTAAACTTCCTGAGGAATCACTCGAAGAATTTCCAAGAATTAAAAAATCACCTTTCGTGGTTTCAATTATACTAACAAGTTCTTCTTTACCAGAACCTCCGTAAGATCGCTCCCATTCTACAGCACCAAAAGCATCTAACTTTAAGATCCAAAAATCTGAATCACCGTAATGCTCCGAACTTTTTGAATCGCCTTTTCCTGAAAAACTGTTTCCTCCTATGATAAAACCGCCATCTTTTGTGGAAGATATAGATGTACAAATGTCATTTTCAGTTCCACCAAAATTTCGTTCCCATTTCAACGCTCCATTTTCATCGATTTTCCAAATCCAAAAATCTAATTTCCCATAATTTGGAGTGGCTTTAGATTTAGTCGCACCCGATAAACTTCCACCAGCTAACAACAAACCATAATCAGCTGTAGGTATTGCATCACGTAAAAATTCGTCTGCTCTTCCGCCAAATTTACGATCCCAATCTAGTTTCTGACCGAGTGCAAACTCAACAATCAGCAGAAAAAATATAGCGTAACTTCTTGTAAACATATAATAGATTTTTAACGAGGCTAATATATGTTAATAACATTTAAAAAAAGTCGCTTTGAGTTAATTTTTTGTTAAGTTATAAAATTTTTTTTCTGAAAAAAGAACATTTATTAACGTTAATTAATTTATTATCAATACTTTATGTTTGTTTTATAAAAATAAAAAAATTATTTTTAAACGTTAATTATTTGTCTAAAAAGTAACGTTTCCATAAAAATAATAGGAATAATCGAATTTGAAAATAAATATTTTAGCCAAAAAAATTATTAAAGAACGATATATACCTCGTTCTACCGTAAGCTCATAAGCCAGCCTCTCCAAAAAATCTTAAAATTTTTATTTGCGCAAATTAGAATGAAGTTAGCTAATTCACTCCCCAACCTCCGGCTGCCAGAAAACCGATTCAAAATCACAAATCTGATTGTCTCGAACCTCGATTCCTTCGTTTTCTAAAAGCTGCTGCATTAAATTGGAACCCGGAAAATGATGCTTGCCGGTTAATAATCCAACTCGATTTACTACTCGGTGCGCCGGAACATCAGGCAAACTGTGCGCCGCGTTCATAGCCCAACCTACCATACGAGCCGACTGTGCCGATCCCAAACTTTTGGCTATGGCACCATACGTAGTTACTCGACCTTCCGGTATTTGGCGAACTATAGCATACACGCGTTCGAAAAATGTATCGTCTTTCATCATCCAAAATAATACTGCAAAATGTTGAATATCGTAAAAAGCGAAACCACAGCCGTAACCGTTCCGATGATGTAATTCATGTGCTTCAAAATACCTGCCGTCTTATGCTCCATCTTCGAAAACAAACTAATGTAACAGTAAAATGCTATAAACGATCCGGCAGCAGAACCAATGACAAAATTGCCAATCTCCGAATTTTCAAAATCAAAATAGCCAAACGACGACAAGCTCACACTTACAATAACGTAGAACGGAATCGGAAAAAAATTAATAGCCGACAGTAACATACCAAAGAAAAAACGACCTTTTTTAGAACGCACCCGAACCGCCTTTGCCGATTGCGGCTGGTGTTTTCCTTTGCTGAAAAAATAAAT
This sequence comes from Pseudanabaena sp. UWO311, assembly GCA_943371725.1. GTDB lineage: Bacteria > Bacteroidota > Bacteroidia > Flavobacteriales > Flavobacteriaceae > Flavobacterium. Next base: position 8,463 of record CALRVY020000035.1, read on the forward strand.
AGTGAGCAAAATGAAAATTGCCAACCCTACTTCGCGAAGTAAAATAACTACTTCAGGATGTGCATCAATAAAGCGGGCAAAAATAAGAGCGATAATAGTTTGAAAAACAACGGTAAGCGTTGCACCAAGAGCAAACATAATAGCACGTACTTTCCCTTCGCTAAGCGCAATTCGTGCGGCAGTCATGTTAATTAGCCCAGGAGGAACGATACCAATAACCGCAGCTGCAAAACCGAAAGTAATGGGTAAGACAATTTGTTGTGCTACAAATGCCGATAATAAAGGTATAAATGCAGCGTACAAATTTAGTGGCTGTTAATGGGTTACAAGCTAAACCGAAGATACGTAATTGCTTTGTTAATTTCCAAATATTGTTTTTCGTAAAAGGTTTGAATTTCAGTAACCTCGGTCGGGGCGCCTTCGTTTTTATAAATATTGTGGTTGGCGTAATGCACCGGCAAGCCCAAGCCATGCAATAAACCTAAGGTATAACCGTGCATAAACTCCGAATCGGTTTTAAGATTTACGAAACCGTCTTTGACCAAGATCTGACGGTATTTTTCCAAAAATTCGCTGTTGGTCATTCGATGTTTTGTACGCTTGTATTTGATTTGCGGATCGGGAAACGTAATCCATATTTCAGCTACTTCGGCAGCTCCAAAAATCTGATCAATCAACTCAATGTGTGTCCGTACAAAAGCCACATTAGGCAAATGAGTATCGATTGCTGTTTTCGCTCCACGCCAAAAACGTGCTCCTTTAACATCTATTCCAATGTAATTCACATTCGAATTCCGCTGTGCCAAACCAATGGTGTATTCGCCCTTTCCACAACCCAATTCTACAACAATCGGATTATCATTGCCAAAGAAATCACGGCTCCATTTGCCCTTCAAATCAAATTTCCCTGCAACCACATCGTCTCGCTTCGGTTGTAATACATTTTTAAAGGTCTCGTTCTCTTGAAATCGCTTCTGTTTATTTTTGCTTCCCACGCTTTTGCTTAAAGTTTTGATAAGATTAAAGAAATGCAAAGTTATCAAAGCAAACCTACCTTTGCACAAAAATTACGATGTCAAATACTGTTATTGTTGCGCCTTTAAATTGGGGATTAGGACATGCCACACGTTGCATTCCGATTATTAGAGCTTTACAGGCTTTAAACTACGTTCCCATAATTGCCTCCGATGGTATGGCACTCGAACTCTTATCTAAAGAATTCCCAGACGTAAAGCGATTAGAATTACCTTCTTACAAAATCGAATACGCTAAAGACGGCAAAAATTTCAAGTGGAAAATGCTTGCTAATTTGCCCTCGATGATTGATGCTATTCTTACCGAAAAAAAAATTATTAAAGCTTTTTTGAAAGAAAACGACGTTGCAGGAATTATTTCCGACAACCGATTAGGCGTGTATAGCAAGAAAATTCCGTCGGTTTTTATCACACATCAACTCAATGTTCTCAGTGGAAATACCTCGTGGTTAAGCACAGCTTTGCACAAAAATGCCATCAAAAAATTTACCGAATGTTGGGTTCCCGATTTTCTGCACGGACAAACCCTTTCGGGGAAGCTGGGAAAAAGTACCGATAAATCGTTGCGAGTAAAACATATAGGAGTTTTAAGTCGATTTGAAAAAATAGAAACCGAAAAGATTTACGATTTAGGTATCATTCTTTCCGGTCCGGAACCTCAAAGAACGCTTTTGCAAGAACATTTAGAACAGCAATTTCACGATTTCGATGGTAGCATTTTATTGGTGAAAGGAAATATAGAATCGGAACAAAAAACGAGTACCGTAGGGAAAGTTACCACGTATAATTTCATGACATCCGAACAATTAGAATTGGCTTATCAGCAATGTAAATTACTGATTTGCAGATCCGGATATACTTCGCTTATGGATTTGGCCAAACTCGAACTTTCGGCGTTTTTAATTCCAACTCCAGGACAATTTGAACAAGAATATTTAGCGCGAAGATGCAAACGATTGGCAATGGCTCCAATGGAAAAACAAGAGCGTTTCGACATCAAACAACTCAGCGAAATCAAACTCTACAACGGATTTCCCCATGTTGAAACAGAGGTTAATTGGAAAAAACTATTCCGCCTTTTCGATGGTAAATGAAAACTCGGAACCTTTTCCGAACTCGCTTTCAATATAAATTTTCTCGTCGTGTGCTTCAATGATGTGCTTAACAATCGACAAGCCCAAACCAGATCCGCCTTCTGCACGTGCGCCGCTTTTGTCGACACGGAAAAATCGCTCAAACAAACGCGGAATATACTGTGGTTCAATACCTTCGCCATCGTCTTTGATTCGAACGATGATTTTATTATCGGTTAAACTTTCTATTCCCACTTCCGTGGAACCATTAACTTTTCCGTATTTTATGGAATTGACGATGAGATTAACAAGCACTTGCTGAATTTTCTCTTGATCGCCAAAAACGCGAATCGGACGCGGGTATTTTCTGTCGAAAGACAAAAGAATATTTTTTTCCTCGGCTTTCATTTCCAATAAATCGAAAACATTCTGAACCAACTCAACGATATTGAATTTACTGACATTTAGGTTGAGATCGCCCGACTCCAATTTCGAAATCATATCTAAATCCTGAACGATGAAAATGAGTCGCTCTACTCCTTTTTCGGCACGTTCCAGATATTTTTTACGAATGTTTTTATCGTTCATGGCGCCATCAAGCAGCGTTAACAAATACCCTTGAACGGTGAAAAGTGGCGTTTTTAGCTCGTGTGAAACGTTACCCAGAAATTCGCGTCGGTATTCTTCGCGGACTTTTAAGGTTTCAATTTCCATTTTTTTGTCCATGGCAAACTTTTTCACTTCGCGCGTAAGCGTAGCCATATCTGTCGTAATAGGCTGATTTCTAAAGGAGCTCGACTCAAGAAAGGAAACATCGTCGTATATTTTTTTCACCCGACGGTAAATAAATACTTCAACGCGGTACTGAATAACAAAAAAGGAAAAAGTATAAACTGCTGCTGCGAACAAAAGCAAGAACCATAAAAATTGGAGCGGCTCGGGACCAAAGAAAAACCAAGTGAGTAAGCCCACAAAACCCACTGCGAATAAAGTAATGTACAAAGACGACTTACCCGCAAAGCGATACGTTTTCTTAAAAGTAAGATTCATGATTCTTTAAAAGACTTGGCGCAAAGGTGCGAAGTTTTGATTGAACAACAGTTATGAAACTTCGAACTTGTAGCCTACTCCTTTTATAGTTTTAAAGAAATCTTCGCCGATCTTTTCGCGAAGTTTGCGAATGTGCACATCTATGGTTCGTCCGCCTACAATAACTTCATTACCCCAAACTTTATCGAGAATTTCTTCTCTTTTAAACACTTTTCCAGGTTTAGAAGCCAAAAGGTAAAACAATTCAAATTCTTTACGAGGCAAAACAATTTCTTGATCGTCTTTCACGATTTTATATTCTTCGCGATTGATTTCAATACCGCCTACGTTTAGTTTCTCTGAATTACTGTCGGTTTCCTTAAGTCGACGCAATAAGGCTTTTACTTTTGAAACCAACAATTTAGGTTTAATGGGTTTGGTGATGTAATCATCAGCTCCGGCGTCAAACCCAGCCACTTGCGAATAATCTTCAGAACGCGCTGTGAGAAACGTAATAATTACGTTGGCGAGTTCGGGAGTTTTGCGAATGATTTCAGTGGCTTCCATGCCGTCCATCTCTGGCATCATGACATCCATGATAATCAAGTGTGGCACTTCTTTTTTGGCTTTCGCAACAGCTTCTCTTCCATTGGCAGCTGTACTGATTTGATATCCTTCTTGCGATAAATTGTAACCTACAATCTCAAGTATATCTGCCTCGTCATCAACGAGTAAGATTCGAATATCTTTCTTTTTCATACGTGAATTTTGGTATTAGCGATTGTAAATGTAAAGATAAAATCGAGGTCTACAGAAGCCTTTACTGTAATTTAAAGACTTAACATTCTGTTAATATTTAACAAATGTATTGGTAACGATGCCTTAACATGGAGCTAAAATGATAAGCATTCCTTTGCGCCAAATTTAAGCAACACGCTCATGAGGAATTTTTTAAGTGTATTTTTTCTACTTTTTATCAGTGTCGGATTGGCCCAAAAAGGAACCATTTCAGGTAAAATTACAGACAAAGACGTAAACAACGAACCCATGCCTTTTGCAAATGTAATGTTGAAAGGCACTACTATTGGAACAGCAACCGACATCGACGGAAATTTCGAATTGGCAGTAAATCCGGGTAATTATGTGGTTCAAATTAGCTTTGTAGGTTACGAAACAGTAGAAGTACCCGTACAAGTTAAAGCAAACGAAACTACCACCGTAAATCAAGCTATTGGTAGCGGCAGCGTAAAGTTGGATGATATTGTGGTTACACAAACCATAAACCGACAAAAAGAAAATGCTTTGTTATTGGAACAAAAAAATGCTGTGGAAATCAAACAAAATATCGGAGCGCAAGAACTTTCGCGTAAAGGTGTGAGCGATGTTGCAACGGCTGTGACCAAAACCACGGGCATTACCAAACAAGAAGGAAGCGGAACGATTTTCGTTCGCGGATTGGGCGATCGCTACAACTCAACGACTTTGAACGGACTTCCATTGCCATCGACAGATCCGGAAAAGAAAAATATAGGTTTAGATATTTTTGGAACCGATATTGTTGAATTCATTTCCATAGATAAGGTGTATAATGCACGCATGTACGGCGACTTTGCCGGAGGGAACGTAGATATCGTATCGAAAGAACACAAAGGAAAGCCGTTTCTGAAAGTTGAAATAGGCGCAGATGTTAACTCAAACGCCATCAACGACGATAATTTTAGATTGCACAGCGGTTACAGCCGAACTGGTTTTAACACAGTAAACCGACCTTCGAATATTGCTACACAGTACAACTTCAATACTTTAGGAAACGAACAGCCAACTACTTTAGCACAGTCGATTGCAATTTCAGGCGGAAAAAGTTGGAATGTTGGTAGTGAAGGACGTTTAAGCTTATTTGCAACTGCTGCTTACGACAACGATTTTTCATCAAAAGCCGACGGTTTAATTCGTGGTGGTGTTAACGACTTACGCGTTGCCAACCGCGATTTTCCTGAATTTTCTGAAGTTCGCTTCAGTACAAACACTACGGCAATGGCTAACTTGGGCTATAAGGTTAACGCCAATAACAAAGTTTCGTTCAATTCGTTATTTATTAATTCTAGCGCACAATCAACCGAAGAATACCGCGGGTTAATCATTGATATTGCCGACAACGGAAATGGTTTTGTAAGACGTTATAAATACGACCAAAACCAGCTTTTTGTAAACCAATTATTAGGAGAACACAGTTTTGGTGATCGCACAAAGCTAAGCTGGGGAACATCGTATAACACTGTAGTTGGCAATCAGCCGGATCGTGCTCAAAACACCTTCCGTCAGGAACCAACTGGATTTTTCTTATCGACTATTTCGGCGGCGGACAACCACCGTTATTTCCAAGAGCTTACAGAAAATGAAATCGCTGCAAACACGGCTGTTGATTATAAAATCGGAAAGAATGAAGATTCCTACAATGGAAAAATAACGATTGGCGCCAATGTACGTTCGAAAAAACGCGAATTTGAGGCGGTTCAGTTCAACTTCCGTCCGAATCCTAATTTTAGTGGTGTTGCAGTAGATCCGAATAACTTAGATGCGTTTTATAATCAAGGAAATTACACCAATCAGTTCTTTTCTATTTCAACCTTTCGTGGCCCGGCTGCAAACCCGCAGGCACTTGCACCACAATTTTACGATGGCGAGCTAAATATAGCAGCTGGTTTTGGAAATGTGGAATACAAATTTGGAAAACTATCGGGTGTAGCTGGAATTCGTCTCGAAAACGTGGATCAATATGTGGTTTGGAGTACTTCTATCGATCCAGCTGGAGGAGATGATCGCTTAAAGAAATTCGCTTTCCTTCCTTCGTTAACCATGAAATACGAACTAAACGACAAGCAAAATTTGAGATTCGGTTTCAGCAAAACGTACACACTTCCTCAATTTAAAGAACGTGCTTTCTTTATTTATGAAGATGTAAACGAAGCTAAATTTGGTAATCCGGATTTGTATGAATCGGATGAATACAACATCGACCTTAAATGGGAGTTGTTTCCAAAATCGGACGAAATAGTATCAATTACCGGCTTCGGAAAGTTGATTCAAAACCCAATGAACGAGATTACCATTCTTTCGGCAACAAACGACGTTTCGTATGCAAATACAGGAGATACAGGCTATGTAGCTGGAGCTGAAGTTGAATTGCGTAAAACAATTTTCAACACGGGGGAAGTAAATACCAAGAAAGTATTGGCCGGCGTTAATGCTTCGTATTTATACTCGTATCAAGAACTTGACAGTGAAAAAGTTCGAAGAGAAAACAGATTTATTCAAGCGGCTTTTACGGAAACATCGAGCAGATTAACAGGAGCTTCAGATTTATTGCTGAACGCAGATGTTACCTTCTCTGCTGATTGGAATGAAAAAGAATGTAATTTCATGACTACCTTGGCTTACACATACTTTTCAGATCGCGTGTATTCGTTAGGTGTTTTGGATCGAGGTAATCAAGTTGATAAAGACTTTGGTATGTTAGATTGGATTACACGTGTAAAATTGAGTAAAAACTTCGGTGTCAATTTAATTGCCCGTAACTTATTAGATCCAAAAATTGAGCGCGTTCAAGAAAACAGAACAGGAGATGTTACTGTAATGAGTTATAGAAAAGGGTATAATGTAAGCTTAGGTATAAACTACACATTCTAGGCATATTCATTTAAACAAAACAGAAAGCCGTTTGGAATTCCGACGGCTTTTTTTGTTAACAATCGTAACACTTAGCTAACATTAAACTTGCTATTTCTTAAGAAAGCTTTGACCTTCTGTTAACGTATATACGGAAGCCGTAACGGACATTTGCATCACAAAATAACTATTAATAAAATCAACATGAAAAATGTATTCGTAAAAGCAACAGCGCTACTAGTATTATGTGCAGGCTTTTTAACCAGTTGCGGTGGCGACGACGACAACAGACCAACTTCAACGTTTGTGGTAGATCCAGAAAATTTCCAAGGAATCATTGGTGATGGTGAAGTTGTTTTACAATCGAACGTGGTTTATAATCTTGAGGGACCACTAGTTATTGCCGACGGTGCAACATTAACTATTCCGGCGGGTACTGTTATTGAAGCAACCGGAGGAACGGCTGCTTATATTGCTGTATCGCAAGGAGGGAAAATTTTCGTTAACGGTACTGCTTCAAACCCTGTAATTATGACATCTGGTGCAGCTACTCCTGCTCCTGGTGATTGGGGTGGTTTAGTAATTTGCGGTAGAGCACCTATCAATATTGTTCCGGGTGGTGCAGGTACTGCACAATCGGAAGTTGCAGGTCTACAGTATGGTGGAAATGTAAGCAATGATAGCTCTGGTTCTGTACGTTATTTAAGAATTGAATATGCAGGTGCACCTTTCTCAGCTACAAGAGAATTTAACGGAGCTTCTCTATTTGGAGTTGGTTCAGGTACTGTTTTTGAATATGTTCAAACTTTTAGAGGTTCTGACGACGGATTTGAATTTTTTGGTGGAACTGTTAACACCTCAAATTTAGTTGCTATTGGGAATGAAGATGATCAGTTCGACTGGACAGAAGGTTGGAGCGGAACAAACACTGATTGGTACGGTAGAGTTGCTTTTGGAAGAGGAAACCGTGGTATTGAAGCCGACAACTACGAATTTGGTTTCAACAATACACCGTTATCTAACCCAACAATCAACAACTTAACTTTAGTTGGAGCAGGATCTGCTGCACCATCTGAAACGTATTCTGAAAACCACGCTATTAAATTGCGTCGTGGAACTCGTGCAACCATCAATAATGTAGCTTTAGCTGGATTTTCAAGAGGTATCGACATTGAGCACGATGAAACAATTGCAGGAATTGCAACTCAAGCTTTGCGTTTAACTAATGTAAGCTTTACAGATATCACAACAACTAGTGTTGGTAGAGCAACGGTTGTTCCACCTGCAACGTCGGGAGTATCAGTAGATGTTACTGCTGCTTTCACGACATCGGCAACGGCAACAGGAGCTGGAAACGGAATTGGAGTTCCTACTTGGTCGGCTGGATGGACCACAGGTTTGAATTAATAATTGAATTAGTTAATTTTTAAGAATGGCTGCTCTCGGGCAGTCATTTTTTTTTGCACTTACGTGAACACGATTGCCCGCACAAGCGATTGTAGCGGAAATCTAGCCACGAGCGGCGGCTGCCGAGTGGCTAATTGAAGCGAAAAGCGCGGTGCCGCGGCGGAACAGAGCGGCATGTGCCCAAAAAAACAAGGAATTATTCTAAAAAATTATTTTTGGAACGGAATTTGAAATAAAAAATTGTAGTTTTACACTATCGTTTAGAAAATGACAAAGAAATACTTCATATTCGTTCTTTTTTTACTTCTCGCCGCGGGGACAGCCCATGCGCAGGAGAGTAAACCGTCGTTGACTAACATTGAAGGTTTGAATTTTTATCCGAACCCGGTGAGCAATGGTAAAATTTACATTACTACTGCCAAACAAAGTTTAGAGAAAGAAGTGACCATTTTTGATGTCCTGGGAAAGAAGGTTCTAAATACCACGCTTACAACGAAAGAACTTAACGTTTCGACGTTAGCACCCGGCGTTTACATTATCAAAATTAGAGAAGCTGAGGCAACTGCCACAAGAAAACTGATCGTCAAATAGTTAGCTTTTCGGTTCTAAATCATAAATAACGATTCTTTTACACAGCTTTTTTGCATAGCTGTAAAAATCGTTGTTATCTTTGCAGCATAAAATATTAATAAGTTTAAAATGAAAAAACTTTACACTTTATCTTTAGTGTTGTTTGCAGGCTTGACATCGTTTGCGCAAGTTTTCTTTTCTGAAAACATGGGAACGCCAACCGCAACTACAGCCATTTCGGCACACACTTTTCAAAATGCTGCGCCGATTGTTTTTACTGGTACAGCAGATGCTCGTGCAACAGCAGTATCTTCAGGATATTCAGGAGCATCCGGTTCTGGAAATATATTCTTCAATGCAGACACGGAGTTCTTTCAAATCGACGGATTAGATACATCTGCTTACACTCAAGCAAATATTGTTCTTTCATTCGGTTACACGGGAACTAGCGCATTGATCTTAGAGCAATCAACAAACACAACAGACTGGACTCCTATAACGTATACGCTTGCAGCGGGTAGTGCTTGGCAACTTGTTGTAGTTGATGCCAATCAAATCACACCCTCTGCAACATTGTCATTAAGATGGAGAGCTACTTCAACTGCTCAAATCCGAATTGACGATGTCGCGCTAAGTAACGGAGGCTCTGCATGTACACTTGCACTTGGTGCCACCACGGCAACTTGCGATGCTTTTTCCGCTGCAACTGATACCTATACAGCAACATTAGCCTTCACAGGTGGTGGTGTAGCTGGAGTTTCAATCAGCACAAACGCGGGTACTATTAGTGGTGATGATCCAGCAACTTCGCCAACAGGAACTATAACTGTAACGGGGATTAACGAAGGTACTGCTCTTGTAGTAACAGTTACTGGAGGTGATTGTAATTTGTCTGCCACTATTCCTAGTCCGCAGTGTAATGCAATTTTAGACTTGCCAATTAATGAGCCTTTTGATTATACCGTTGGTGCTGATTTAAATACAGTTGGTACATGGACAACCTTCAATACAGGTGATAATCCAACAATCCAAGCTGGAAGTTTAGCATACACCGGAATTCCTCAAGTTGGAAATTCAGTAACATTCGCTGGTACTGGACTAGAAGCCGCTTTGCGTTTTCAACCAGTTACTTCTGATTTCATTTATACTTCTTTCCTTGTTAGTGTAACCGATTATTCTAACGTACCAGATACTGCAACTTCTGGAAATCCAACTTATTTCGCAACGCTAAGTCCAGGTGGTACAAATTACGTTGCTCGTATTTTTATCCGTAAGGCTGGAAATCAGTTTAATTTAGGTGGTTCAAACTCAGCTAACATTGCTGACGGTCAATGGGATGCTACAAACTACGATCTTAACTCACCCGTTCTAGTTGTAGTTGGTTACGATTTTGCAAATAATGTTATCAAATATTGGTTTAATCCAACTGTTGCAGGTTTCAACGCTAACACACCAGCTACTTTCGAAGTTGTACCAGCAACAGCAATTACAACGATTAACGGATTCATCTTAAGACAAGATAGTGCCACTTCAACCCCAACCATGACTATCGATGCATTACGCATTGGTTTAGCTCCTGGCGATGTTCTTACAAGAAACGAACAAACAGCTATCTCTGGCTTAAAAGTATATCCAAACCCAGTTACAAACGGTATCTTAAACATCGAAACAGCTGCTAATGCAGAGCGTAGCGTACAAATTTTCGATATCGTAGGAAAACAAGTAGTAAACCTTACTACAGCTACAAACAACATCAACGTATCGGCGCTTAAAAGCGGCGTTTACGTAGCAAAAATTACCGAAGCAGGTAAAACAGCTACTGTGAAGTTCGTAGTGAAATAATTCCTTACTTCATAATTATTAAAACTCCGGTACGAAAGTGTCGGAGTTTTTTTATGTACCCACCTAAACTTTTATAATTTCGCAGCGTGAAAGAATTCCAAAGCAATCCGTTTACCATTCGCAACAAAAAAGAGTTCGATAAACTCGCGCTCAAAGTATTTCGGTACCAGTTCGAAAACCAGCCCACGTACCAGCAATTTTGTACGCTACTGAAACGAACACCCGATGCGGTAAAAAACGTTGAGCAAATTCCGTTTTTGCCCATTTCATTCTTTAAATCGCACCACATTATCACAACCGATTGCCAGCCGGAAGTCGTTTTTGGCAGCAGCGGAACCACGCAAACCGGCCAAAGCAAACATCCGGTGGCAAAAGTCGAGATCTACCGCGAGAGCTTCTTACAAGCCTTTCAGCTGCAATACGGAAATCCGGAAGATTACATCATACTCGCCTTGCTTCCCTCCTATCAGGAACGCCAAGATTCATCGCTCATTTTTATGGTCGACGAGCTTATGGCACGTTCCCAACAACCCGAATCGGGCTATTACCTGAATCGAAATCAGGAGCTTATCGAAAACCTGTTGGCCTACGACCGTTCCGGGAAAAATGTTTTACTCATTGGCGTTACTTACGCCCTACTCGACCTCATCGAAACGCAAACGTTCAAGTTACAAAACACGATAATTATGGAAACCGGCGGCATGAAAGGTCGGCGTAAAGAGCTCGTGAAATCCGAATTGCACGAATTGCTCGGTGCCGGATTTGGTGTTTCGAACATTCATTCGGAGTATGGCATGACCGAGTTACTGTCGCAAGCCTATTCCCTTGGCAAAGGCATTTTCGAGTGTCCGCCTTGGATGGAAGTGCACATACGCGAAGTACAAGATCCGTTGCAATTAGTGCCATACGGGCGCACTGGCGGTATTAACGTCATCGATTTGGCTAATGTGTATTCGTGCTCGTTTATTGCCACACAAGATTTGGGAAAAAAATTCGAAAACGGTTCGTTCGAAGTA
>CALRVY020000036.1:0-19718 GCA_943371725.1 Pseudanabaena sp. UWO311
ACTAATGAAGCTAAACCTGCTGCTGAAAAACCTGCTACAACTACAACTACAACCAATACACCTGTTGAAGTTCCAGTAAAAAAATAAGTGTTCCAAACGCACTAATAGGAAAGCCGATTCGAACTGCGAATCGGCTTTTTTGTTTCTAGAAGAAGCTTTTCCACTCAAACCACAGAAAAACAATGTGCTTTTCAAACAGTTTGGCAGTTGAGGCCGCCCGTTTTCCGACAATAATTCTCTAAACTGAAAATGTGTCAGTTTTAACACAGCTGGCACAATTTCTGAAATATAGCGAGCAGTCAATTAAATTAACCTAAAAAATAAAATAAGAGTTATGGCATTGAACATTCAACCTTTGGCAGACAGAGTTCTTATCGAGCCTGTAGCCGCCGAAACGCAAACTGCATCAGGTATCATTATCCCTGACACCGCAAAAGAAAAACCTCAGCGCGGAAGTGTAGTTGCAGTCGGTAATGGTAAAAAAGATCACAACATGACCGTAAAAGTTGGCGACACTGTGCTCTACGGAAAGTACGCCGGCACCGAACTTAAACTCGACGGAAAAGACTATCTAATCATGCGTGAAGACGACATTCTGGCAATTGTTTAATTCAATCTTTAAAAACTCACCAAAAAAATGGCAAAAGAAATTAAATTCGATATCGAAGCACGCGACGGCCTTCGTCGTGGTGTAGATGCATTGGCTAATGCAGTAAAAGTAACGCTTGGCCCAAAAGGACGTAACGTAATCATCGGTAAATCGTTCGGCGGACCTAACGTAACCAAAGACGGTGTTACAGTAGCGAAAGAAATTGAGTTAACCGACGCGCTTGAAAACATGGGCGCACAAATGGTTAAAGAAGTAGCTTCCAAAACAAACGATTTAGCCGGCGACGGAACCACTACTGCAACCGTTTTAGCACAAGCTATCGTTAAAGAAGGTTTGAAAAACGTAGCCGCTGGTGCTAATCCGATGGATTTGAAACGCGGAATTGACAAAGCCGTTGAAGCTATCGTAGCCGATTTAGCAAAACAAGCTAAAGTGGTTGGAAGCGATTCAGAAAAAATCAAACAAATTGCATCGATCTCGGCAAACAACGACGAAGTGATCGGCGAATTAATTGCTACAGCTTTTGGAAAAGTGGGTAAAGAAGGTGTAATCACAGTTGAAGAAGCTAAAGGAACCGACACTTTCGTGGATGTTGTGGAAGGAATGCAATTCGACAGAGGATATTTGTCGCCGTATTTCGTGACCAATCCAGAAAAAATGGATGCGGAATTAGAAAATCCGTTCATTTTATTGTACGATAAAAAAGTATCGTCTTTAAAAGAATTACTTCCCGTACTTGAGCCGGTAGCGCAAAGCGGAAAACCATTGTTAATTATCGCTGAAGATGTAGATGGCGAAGCACTTTCGACACTTGTCGTAAACAAATTGCGCGGTGCATTGCGTATCGCCGCTGTAAAAGCTCCCGGATTTGGCGACCGCAGAAAAGCGATGCTGGAAGACATTGCCATACTAACCGGTGGAACTGTGATTTCTGAAGAGCGCGGTTACACACTTGAAAACGCTACTCTAGACATGCTTGGTTCTGCAAAACGCGTAACTATCGATAAAGACAATACAACGATTGTAAGCGGTGCGGGCGATGCTGAGTTAATCAAAAATCGCGTGAACCAAATCAAAGCACAAATGGAAACCACTACTTCAGATTACGATCGCGAGAAGTTGCAAGAGCGTTTGGCTAAATTAGCTGGCGGTGTTGCTGTACTTTACGTAGGTGCGGCTTCGGAAGTAGAAATGAAAGAAAAGAAAGATCGCGTTGACGATGCACTTCACGCAACACGTGCTGCTGTTGAAGAAGGAATTGTTGCCGGTGGTGGTGTAGCGCTATTGCGTGCAAAAGCTTCGTTAGCTGCAATTAAAGCCGATAACGCCGATGAAGCAACTGGAATCCAAATCGTTTCTCGCGCTATCGAAGCACCTTTGAGAACCATTGTTGAAAACGCTGGTTTAGAAGGTTCGGTTGTAGTGGCAAAAGTTGCTGAAGGTTCTGGCGATTTCGGTTACAACGCTAAAACCGACGAGTATGTAGACATGCTTGCAGCGGGAATCATTGACCCGAAAAAAGTGACACGCGTAGCTTTAGAAAACGCAGCATCCGTTTCGGGAATGATTTTAACTACAGAGTGTGCGTTAATCGATATTAAAGAAGATACGCCTGCACCAGCTATAGGCGGCGGAATGCCAGGAATGATGTAGTACATTTCACATACAAAAACAAAGCCTTCTCAATTTGGGAAGGCTTTTTTTATAGATGTAATTGGGGCGCAACCCACCGTCAATTAGTGGAAATTCATGCAACGGTGGGTCGGGCTTTTCGCGGCAATACCCGTTTACAAAAGCGTTTCAGCGCAGCGCTGGCTCGGCTTCAGTTGGTCGCCGCACCAGCACACGCTTCAATCGCTTTTGTATTCCGGTTATTTCTGCTGCAATCCCTTGCGCTAAAACGATTCACAAAAGACAAACGCTACTAAAAGTTATTCTAGAAAGTGGTCGATTACTCCACGAATGGAATTCTTGAAAACATACGATTCGTAAGCCGGAAAACCATTGTAAACAATTTTGCCGTCAGCCACTACTAAAATCGTCGGATAATCGTGTATATTAATTTTTGAAGCATCGTTCTCATTGCTAAGAAAAGCATGTTCAAAGGCATATTCTCGGTTCACCAATTTGTTCATCAATGCGTTGTTTTGTCCAACATTAAGAGGAACATTAACAGCTAAAAAACGAATTTTCTTTTCATCGTATTCGGTTGCCAAATTGCTGAACTCAGGGAATTTCTCTATACAAATAGCACAACTTGTAGTCCAAAAATCTAAAACATACAAGGTATCTTTTGCAAAAGTAATAGGCTTTCCCGAAGTGTCTTTAATAGGTACATCAAAATGTTTTGAAAAATCCGTTTTATAATTAGTCGCATAAAACACATTAGGATGAACAAAAACCATCAGCACAAAAAGAACTACCCCTAAAGCAGCTGATAAGTAAAACTTCTTTCTTAAAGTCTGCACATTGCAACAAGTTATTCCAAAAAAAACGGCAAGTATATATCCAAAAATACTGAGATACGATTTGCTCCAAGCTCCATCAATAAACAAACTTGTTCCTGCTAAAAACAACGGAAACGAAAGTAACAAAAAATACGAATTCAATTTCCAGCTTCTAAAATGAAGCAATAAAACAGAAAGGAAAATTGAAACAGAAAAAACTGGAACGAAAACAACAAACTCATTATTCAAAAATCCGAGAAAAGTATATAGCACTAAAACATAACCGACCCAAAGAAAATACTTCATTATCAATAATTTAAAATCGATCTGTAAAAAGGTAGTATAGCGCTCGAAAATCCGAAGCCAAAATAACATAAAAGAAACCAAATTATTGAACACGAGCCGACGCTAAAAAATCATTTATCCGACTTGTAAACACGTCCTCCAAAATCCGACTTAAACAACCGCAACATCACAAAAGCATGCGGAAAGGTTATCGCGGCTAAGGCTGCAAATAAAAACGACGTGAGCTCTTGAACGGAACTACTAAAGAAAAAAGTCGCCGTAATACCAAAGGCCGCCGCAAGCCAATACCAAAAAGCCGATTTAAAGTACTTCCAAAAACTACCAACTTGCGAACTTCCATACAAAAACTGCAATTGTGCTATAAGCGACGGGATGCTGTGCCACAAGATAAAATACACAGCAAAACCCCAAATTAAGCTTCCTGAAAAGAAGATGAGCGCAAAAAACGGCAGCAAAAGCAATTCCCGCGTAAGCAGTTGTAACCTACCAGCAACGGTCACCACGCGCCAAAGCACAAAAACAAGAAAACTCAACAAGCTACCTATTAGAATCCGCTCCCACGGCAAATCGAGCATATCGCTGTGCGTAAGTGTTGCTAAAACGCCGTTTACTTCAGTCTCGTGAGCGGCAAACAACAACGCAAAAAGCAACCAACCGTATAAAAATCGAAACACAAACCGATCGAGCGGCTTCCACGAACCATCGTAACGCTCGCTGTGTTGCTCTCCGAAATGGTAACTACTCGTGAGTACAAAACTCATTATAGCTAAAACCGGTAACCAAAAAAATAAAAGAGCGGCCGAAACAACAACTAAGATATAGGTAGCCAACAAACGCAAATCCAATTTTGAGGTATCTGCCGACTTAAACTGTTGCAAAAGCACTAAATCGTTTGCGCCGTGTAAAACTCCGAACGATAAAATGAGCGTTAAACCCGCAATGAGCTCAACTGTTGCCGAACCGTACGAGCGCACGAAAAGCCCGCCAAAGCTGGCCAATATTAGTATTTTTTCAATCTTATTCATTCAGAATTATGTGTCTTGCAAATTTTAAGATAAATTTTTGAATTATTCATAATTGATTTTGTTTAAAGTTTCGTAGTTTTGGTTAAACAAAATTAATCCTAATAATTATGAATGCAATTTTATTTAGCTCAATGGTAACAAAAATGTTGCCTGACGATTACATTGGTTTTACGTTCTTCGTAGGTTGTATGGCTATGATGGCCGCATCTGCGTTCTTTTTCCTATCCCTTAGTCAGTTCGACCGAAAGTGGAGAACTTCTGTATTAGTATCCGGACTTATCACGTTCATCGCTGCGGTACACTACTACTACATGCGTGATTACTGGGGAGCGTTCCAAGAATCGCCAACGTTTTTCCGTTACGTTGACTGGGTATTAACTGTGCCGTTAATGTGTTTAGAGTTTTATCTAATCCTTAAAGTGGCAGGTGCAAAAACAAACTTATTGTGGAAAATGGTTTTCTGGTCGGTAGTAATGTTAGTTACTGGATACTTCGGAGAAACTATTTTTGCTGACCAAGCTGCGCTTTGGGGTGCTATTTCGGGAGCTGCTTACTTTGTAATTGTTTACGAAATATGGCTTGGAAGTGCTGCCAAATTAGCACAAGCTGCGGGCGGCGACGTGCTAAAAACACACAAAATCTTATGTTGGTTCGTACTTGTAGGATGGGCAATTTACCCGTTAGGTTACATGTTAGGAACCGATGGCTGGTACACATCAATCTTAGGTAGCGGAAGCGTAGATGTAGCTTACAACATCGCCGATGCCATCAACAAAATCGGATTTGGTTTGGTAATCTATAGCTTAGCTGTAAAATCAACCGGAACAGCAAATTCGTAAATAAATTTCTTCCTAATAAAAGCCGACTTGCAAACGAGTCGGCTTTTTTTATGTTCTAAAACGAAAAACGAACATATAAAGTGTTCTCTTTTTTGGGCGTTCCGGCGGCAAGTATCGAACCGCTTGCGCAAAACAGAAATCCGTACGGCCGCCGTCGCGTTTTCCGCTATATCTTTTGTGGCCATTCTAAAGAAAACATACCGGAGCCACAAAAGGATGTCGCTTCAACCGCTAACGCAAAAATCGTTACGAACAAGTACTGGAAATACCGTAAAATGAAATCCGCTTAATAAAAACTATTATGCTTTCTCTACATCGGTCATTTATTGCAAAAAGCGCAAAGCGGTTTTTTGTATTAAGATTGGAGTATTAAGACTGATGTATTGAGTATTAAGACTTAAATGAATTCACCACTTAACGTATCGTGGGTGCCTGAGCTTGCAGAAGGCCGGCGCGATTTTTCGGTTACGGCACGTTCTGTGTTTTCCTCACCAGCCAAATATTCCAACAAATTCTGTGGGCTTCGGCGTTTTCTGCGCGCTTAAAACAGCTTGTTTTCGAGCCTTTCAAAATCCAACAATCGCGAACTTCGTGAAAAACTTTGTGAAACTTGGTGTTCCCTTCGTGACGTTCACCACTTAACGTGTCATTTTTTGGGAAGCTAGAAGCTAGACACGAGAAGCTAGTTCCGATAGCTATCGGAATCGATGAATTCACCACTTGAAGTATCATTTCCCCTCCCGAACCCACGTATCGTCGGTGCCTGAGCTTGTCGAAGGCCGATTTTTAGAAGCTAGAAACGAGAAACGAGACATTGATGAATTCACCACTTAACATATCATTTCCCCTCCCGAACCCACGTATCGTCGGTGCCTGAGCTTGCAGAAGGCCGGCGCGATTTTTCGGTTACGGCACGTTCTGTGTTTTCCTCTCCAGCCAAATATTCCAACAAATTCTGTGGGCTTCGGCGTTTTCTGCGCGCTTAAAACAGCTTGTTTTCGATTCTTTCAAAATCCAACAATCGCGAACTTCGTGAAAAACTTTGTGAAACATGGTGCTCTTTTTTTAGAAGCTAGAAGCTAGACACGAGAAGCTAGACTCGATGAATTCACCACTTAACGTATTGTTTTCCCTCCCGAACGCGCGTATCGTGAATACCTAAGCGTGTCGAACGCCAACATCGTGTCCTTTCAATCTCGAAATCTTTCAATCTCGAAATCTTTCAATCTCGAAATCTCAAAATCTTCCATCCCCTGCCCCGGATAGAAACGGAAAGCCTTTGGCGAAAAAGCCGTTTTGCCGAACAACAAAAAAAGCACGACCAACGGAAGTGCTTTTTTTGTTTGTGCAGGCACGGCTTTTAGCCAAAGCTTGCAGTGTATAGCCGGATTAGGCCCAAAAAATCAAAATCTTTATTCTGGATCGGTTTCATCGGCAGGTGCTACTGATTTCTTGCCAAATTTGTAAATCACCGGAATCATGGTAACTGCTACCAAACCGATTACGATCACTTCGATGTGTTCTTTTAAATCGATTTGGTATTCTTCGAGCAAAAATCCGTACAGGTAATGCCCCGCAAAAATGAGCGAAAACGACCAAACAATGGAGCTTAACACATTGTAGAACATAAATCGCTTACGATCCATGTTTACGATACCAGCCACGATCGGCGCGAAAGTTCTAAAAATTGGCACAAAACGCGCAAAGATGATGGCACGACCGCCGTGTTTTTCAAAGAAATCTTTCGACTGAACCAAGTATTTTTTCTTCCACCAAAAGCTATCTTCTTTGCTGTAGAGATAGTATCCACTTTTTGCACCGAACCAGTATCCAACGATGTTTCCGAGAATACCCGCTGCTGCAACCAACGACGATAACAGCGTTACGTTTAAAAATGCACTATCGATAACCGTCACGTTTTCAATTAACTCGCGATTGTAGATGCCAGCCAAGAACAGCAAGCTATCTCCAGGGAGGAAAAACCCAGCAAAAAGACCGGTTTCGGCGAACACAATAAAAAGTACAATGAACAAACCAACTTTGACTCCGTTGATATCGAAGTGTATGTAAAACAACGGGTCAATTAAGTTCTTCCATTCGAAATTTTCCATGCTTGGGTGTTTTGTTTGTGTACCGCGCGAAAATAGTAATTAAAGAGGCTTTAGCCTAACCGAGCGCTCGTGTTTACCAATTTATTAACGCGTTTTTAGCACAACATAGCTATTCCTAAAACAATCATAACGGCATTTTCAATGAAAGTAGCTTCGGTCATAGGCAGCTTTAAAACCGTTCCTAAACAAGCGCATCTGATTTGTTGCTTGTGCATTAAACTTCGAATTACGCCAAGTGTTGTAGGCAAAAGAGTTAGCAAACTCACTAAAACAGCCGGGATTATTGCCACTTTGAGCAAGAACAAAATGCCGAGCGTTAATTCGATAAACGGATACAATTGCGCATAAAAGGAACTTTTTGCTGCAATCGGATCGTACATCGCAAAACTATTTGCAAAGCCTTTTACATCGAGAAACTTAAAAAAAGAAAAGACCATGTAAAAGAGTCCCATGAAAAGCAACATGCTGTTTTCGGAATTAAACTGGGGTCCGCTACCGATAAACGTTCCCAGCAATAGAAATCCGAAAATGAGAAAGAGCGGATAAAGCTGTTTTAATTTGGAAACCTCAGTTTTGGTTTCAAATACTTTTTGCTTTTTGGGCGCGGGTTCAACTACTTCGTGATAGGCCGTTACGGTATATTTTCCAGGCAAGGCTTCGTTTAGTGCTTCGGCAGAATAACGAATAGCAGCATCGACAACGAGTTTACCTTCGGCCATATCCACCGAAACGTGTTGGATATTGGGCAAAACCGACAGTGTATTTTCAACGGTGGCCTTGCAACTTGAGCACGTCAGTCCGTTTATATGATAAATGGTACGCATTTTTTTAAAATTGTTTGTAAGATTTTTAAGAATCTTATGTATCCGAGAATATGTGGTTTACCTACTTGTTCTAGCACTAAATGAAATTTCTAGGTTCGTTTTAATCGGGTATCAAATTGTATTTTCTCTTTTGAGATAACTTTAATTTTTGACGAATCTGGGTGATTTGGATTTATTAAATAATTGAATTCATGTGGGACTATGGCGCTCGGTACTTTTAAAACAGCGGCTTGTCGTTGAGAAACAAAATCATCTCCAATAAACTGCGTAATACTAGTTGGTGGTTTTGCGTCCCAATTCTCAGGCAATTGACTTACAAGCAGTTCTAAAATTTCGATTTCATTCGGTATGAAAATTTCAACGTAATAGCGATCGGTTGGTAAATCTTCAGAAAAATCTAAATGTACGGAAACTTCAAGCACTGCAAGCGAACGAGACTCGGCTGTATAAACGAGATAAGTGTTTAAGCTATTCCATCTAAAACCATCTGCCATGGCCGCTCCCACGCCTTCTAAAGTTACGTTTAAGTATTTTTCACGTTCAACTCTAAAAACGGTCATTATGCTAAATTTCCGTATTCGATGCGATTAAGACAATTTTTCACCTCTTGAATACCTGTAATAGAATCCAGTAAACTCTCGGGCGTATTGCCACCTAATGCGATGTTTTGTTTTTTCAACCAACGCTGAAATTTGTCTTCCTCATTATTAAAAACTTCCAAACCAAAATCAAGAAGTTCAGTAAGTAGTAAAACAATTTCACTATCTCGACCGTTTAGCAACGACTTCTCTCTTCGCTTTTTATTATATGTTGTTTGCGGAAGACCAAAAATGTGCAAAACTTCTTTAATTGGCGCATTAATTCGGTTGCTGATTACTTCTAGTGAAGCGTACGGTATTCCAGCTCTGATAACACTTACGCGTTCTAGTTTTGTTGCCCAAACATATTCCTTACCTTCCAATTCTAACCGCCACTTCGGAGCAGAAGTTCGTACAATCATGGCTCTATTCACGCTTTCTTGCGGATTATATGTTCCCTTATGACTAGCTTTACTTTTCATAATTACAGCATAATAACTGTAAATATACAACAATTGTGCTGTTTTTTTGTTTACTCGAACTTTTAATTATTCCATTCGATCATACATACAACAATGGTGGAGATTTTTATATGCTTCGTCGGTAGCTTTTATATTTTTAGTATCGTGACCTACTTTTGCAACCGCTTGCTCGACATCGGTTACCGAGCATTTGGTTTCATTTAAAATCAGATGTAAAACCTTATCGTCGATATGCCATACTGCCGATTTTACACCAGCAACGCTATAGGCTGCTTTTTCGATTCGCTTTTTACACATATCGCAATTGCCGTTTACTTCGACATTTACTTTTGCATTTTTATTCTTTTGTTGTGCTTGCGCGGAAAAGGCTACAAACAACAAAACGAGATACATTACATTTTTCATGACTTAAAATTAATTGATTTTATAACGCAATCCTGCGTAGTACATTCTTCCAAAAACGGGGCCATAAACCACCGAAGCATCAAAGTTATTGCCAAAAGGATCGTTTACACCGCTGATTACTTGAGGTTGTCTAAAATTGGTTGCGTTTTCAATTCCGCCGTACACTTCAAATACTTTTGAAAAAACGCGGGTTACTTGCGTATTGAGCGTTCCAAAAGCATCAGACTGTTGCGGCAAATCGACAGTAGTAGGTAATACTTGCGAGCCGAGCCAATTGTATGTGGCATCAAACTTCCAGCGCTTACCATCTTCGTGTTCGTGTGTAGAAAACTCGCCGTTAACAAAAAAGCGGTGTTTTGCTTGCAGCGGTCGTTGGTTTGCACCAGAGGCGAAATCGGTTTTCATATCGTAAAACTTATACGAAGTACGCACATTCAAGTGCTTTAAAATGTTAATACCGAAATCGAGCTGCAAGGCATTAACGAACGACGAACCTTGGAGCATACTAACTTGCAGTTGTTGTGCTCGAAATGCGTCGATTACAACTTGTTGAGAAAAGTTGGTTCGATAAAAATCGGCACCAAAATCAGCGGCTCGATCGAAAATCTTGAACGTTTGCGAAAAGCTAAACCCATAATTCCAGGCAATTTCAGGATTAAAACCATAAATTTCGCCATTGCCACTACCAACATTCCAAGTACGATTGGTGGCAAAAAACTGTTGGTTTTCCGCAAAAATATTAGCAATTCGTTTACCGCGTCCTGCGCTTAGTCGTAGGGTACCTCCCTCCCACGGGTTATAGCGTGCATGAAAACGCGGCGTAGCAAAAACCCCGAGTCGGTTGTGGTAATCGACACGAGCACCGGCAACGAGACTAAAATCGCCGGTATTGTCGTACGTATATTCAAAGAAAGCACCGAAAGAGGTGTCTATTCGCTCTGGATTTGCCACAAAATTGGGAACAACAACTGATTCTTGATAGCGATCGGAGTTAAAAGACAAGCCTGTTGCAAATTTGTTTAACGTATTAGAAATGATGGAATTAAAAATCAGATTCGAGTAAAAATTGGTTTGTTGAATGCCGTAGCGGTTGAGTCCGTAAAATCCTTCTTGATTGTGATACGAAAATGCATTTTGAAAGCCGATAGATTGAAAAGGCATATCGGGAAATACATATCCCACTTTCGTAGAAGCATCAAAACGTTGCGTATTAATTTCCGAACCCCAAGCACCGTCGTGGATATTTCCCGCATGATCTCGAAAGTTCTTTTGACCTGATATCTTCTGATCGTTTAAATACCTAAATGTGAAAAAGCCCACGACTCCTTTATCGTTGTCGGTATATTGATATCGGTTTAAGATATTGATTTGCTGTCCTAACGGATTGTCGAGAAAACCGTCGTGATTCATATCGTTTTGTACGACGCGCGCATTACCATGAACAAGCAGTAGCGACTTCCAACGATCAGACAGCGTTTGGGCAACGTGGGTATTTAATTCAAAGCGTGCATCAGAAGAGCTGTAAAAGTTTACAAAAAAACGTTCGGTGGTGCAGGGCTTAATCAATTCGGTATTAATTTGTCCGGAAATGCTTTCAAAACCGTTTACAACAGATCCAGCACCTTTTGTAACTTGAATACTTTCAATCCAAGTACCTGGCGTGAACGAAAGTCCAAATGCTTGACTAGCGCCGCGCACCGCGGGAATATTTTCCTCAGTAATCACCAAGTATGGGGAAGTGAGTCCTAACATTTTGATTTGCCGCGCGCCTGTTAGAGCATCCGCGAAAGCAACATCAATAACCGGATTAGTATCAAAACTCTCGGCTAAGTTGCAACAAGCAGCTTTCAACAACTCTTTCTTGGTCATTAAAAAAGTGTTGGCAGCAGGTTTTTTAAGTTGTTTTAGAGATTTCGCTTCTGTTTTTATTTGAACTTCTTGCAAAGTATCTTGCGCTTGAACAGAAAGAAAAGAGAACAAACAGACGTAGAAGAACGCCTTAATTTTTTTCATTGCACGTAATTTAAGTTAACTATTGAATTTACAATCAATACTTTAACTCAAATTAATTTTCAAGGAGCAGAATAAAATATAGAGCGGTGGCGCATGTGCATTGTGCACAAAATCACGCCAATTTTTATTCAATTTCGGTTTAGAGAGAATCGTGCGTGTACCCGTTCCTAAATCGCTGAATTCAGCAGCAAGGGATTGAATATCGGGATATTTTTCGGCTATGAAGTCCTTTTTTCCTTTTAGCTCGATTGTTTTATTAGAGCAACACGGTTTGGATTCTTTTGCTTTGATTTCGCAGCATGACGTATTTGTGGATTTTTCAGGCCGGCAACTGTCATCTGTTTCATTGCTAAAGAAATCGAGCGCAGCTAATTTATCGCCACAAAAGTGCGCCGTAAACGCAAAACCTTGAGCGGAACTCATCACTGCTAATGCGAGAAAAAGCGCTATGGTTTTACGAACATTCATATCGCAAAGGTACTAACTTGAAATAAACATCGACAATTCGATACGTTAAAAAACGCTAATAAGCTCGCTATAAGAAGTTAATCGAAAGAAATACAGAAAAAATTACTGCGACACAGCTGCTTTTCGCTGGAAATAAAAGGCAGGAACAAAAAGCAATACTAGGATCGGTTGAATTATAAAGCGCCGTGCATAAAACATGGGCAATAAATTTTCGTTTCTAGAAAAAACCAGTATACCCAAAAAAAGCGACATAGCCAAAACGAAGAAAAGTGCAAATAAAAAGGCAGAAAAACGCACGAGTTTCCAATCTTTAAAAAGAACATAAATGATTCCTAGAGAAAGGAGCGAGTTAAGCGAATATCGAAACAGCATACTAATTGAAAGCCAAATTGTATTTGCGTGTGGCAATTCTTCGGCGTAAAATTCCTTCTTAAAAAAAGAAATAAAAGGGTCGTAAAATAAATGTTTCTCGAATGCTCTTACGGCAGCTAATCCGAAAACGAAAAGCACAAAAAAGACAAACCGCCACTTGTGTCGTACTAATTTATTTAGCATAGTTCGAAAATTTAGTGACCCAAATAACCCAAAGTACAAAGGTAACTCCATAGATGATCAGCGGAAAAACAATATCGTGCAGAATTTCACCGTATTGCGGATATTCGATCAAGCCCATAATTAAAGTTACAATTCTGAAAACGTTAAGAATATGAATCAGTATTATTCCCGAAATGATATACCAAAGGGTTGTTTTCAACTTACCCGTAAATGCTATAACAAAAGCCATAAATAAAATCATAATACTCACGGCATTACAACCTTCAACGATCCGAACTATTGGTGAACCTTCAACTAAAATGCGATACGACGGCTCTTTTTTGCTGGGTATCATCGACGATTCGTAATCGAAGGTATTTAACAAATAAACGCATTGCTTTGACACCAATTCGGATACAGCGTCGGGCTCTAGATTTTTAATATCTAACGACTGAAGATAGGTTTGATATATAAATGTAGCGATTAAGTACGAAAGAAAAAATCGTCCTAGAAATTGTATAAATGGTTTATATTGTTGATAGTACGTCAAAACTTTTTTTAACAAAAGTATACAAATCTAGCAGCAACATATAATAACTTTGCAAAAAAAATGAGATGGAATTTAGATTACTAGTCGAGCAAGTATCGAATATTTGTGCGAGTCACGGCACCGATCGGAACGAAAAATTACAGCGTATCTGCGATTTACTTAAAGAGAAAATTAGCTACTACGATTGGGTTGGTTTTTACTTTAGAAATGGTGAAAAAGAGGAACTTATCTTGGGGCCGTATGCCGGTGCAGAAACTGATCATACGGTTATACCTTTTGGAAAAGGCATCTGCGGACAGGTCGCGGTTTCGAACCAAAATTTTGTGGTTCCGGATGTTAGTGCGCAGGATAATTACATTGCATGCAGCATGACGGTGAAGTCGGAGATAGTTGTGCCCTTATTTGTAAATGGCGTGAATATCGGACAGATCGATATCGATTCTGAAACGCTAGATGCTTTCGGAGTTGCCGACGAGCGTTTTTTGGAGCAGGTGAATGCAGAAGTTGCGAAGTTGTATTAAAATTAGTACTTGATTTATGAAATATATTTTAGCGTCTTTTTTTATTTTTTGCTGTGTAGATTCTTTATTTAGCCAAAGTAAAAATAACATTAAGTACCTCGATTCGCTTGGTCACGAAATCAAGTATGGAAAACACCACTATTACATTCTTTTTGGAGATTTCAACGATAGCATTAATGGATATACAGTAAAACAATATACTAAAGAAGGCGTACTCTACGCACAAGGATGGAGTGAAGAAGTAAAAATGTGGAAGAAAACAGGTGTTTTAACCAGCTATTATCCTGATGGAGCACTGAAAAGCAAAGTTAAATACTTGGAAAATATACCTAACGGCAATGTTACATTATGGTATTCTAACGGACAAAAAAAGCTAGAAGGTACAAACAGAGCTACAAAAAACAACAAAACCCAAAAATTACAAATTGAAAATTTTTGGGATGAAAAAGGCGTTCAACAAGTAGCTAACGGTAATGGTTTTTACGAAGCTCCTGACTATGAAAACTTTGGATATAAAATAATTGAAAAAGGACTCATTAAAAATGGATACCGCGAAGGAGACTGGACTGCAGCGAGCGAAAATGAAAATGAAAAATGGACACTTAAATATGAAAATCAAGAACTGGTAACAGGTTCATACATCGATTCTAATGGCAAAACAATCACTTTTACCGAACTCTCAAGCAAACCTCTAGACAAAGAAAATACCGCCGATTTCTATAGTTTTATTGCTAAAAATATGAGAGTTCCTGAAGAATTATCAACATCAGTTAAAGTAGTTACCTCTTTTACCATCGGTATAGATGGAAAGATTAGCGATTTTAATTTCGAAACAGAAGCGGATCCGCAATTAAAGAAGAACATTTCTAGAGCTATATTCCTGTACAATAAATGGAAACCAGCCACTTGTTATGGAAAAAAAATACCAATGAAATATGTATTCCCAATAACTATACAAAACTCATTTTAGAACTTATTCAGCGCATCGAACAAATATAAAAGAGCCATCAGCTGTCATAGATATAGATACTGCCTGCAATAAAATTTAAACTCAACATTATGAATCGTAAACTAATCGCCCTCTTTTTGTATCTCTGCTTTTGCGCTGAAACACAAGCTCAAACCGAAACGACTGTCATTTACCTAGATTCTCTCAATCACCCATCAACATCCGAAGATTATTACTATAAAATTGAAATTGGCAATTTCGACAAAAATGCAAACGCATTTGAAACCGTTAAATACAAAAAAGGCGGAATTGTGAAGCAGAAAGGTTGGTCGCTCGATCAGAATTTTTGGAAAAAAACACACGACTATTATGCTTTTTTCGACAGCGGAAAATTGCAACGAAAAGTTCATTGCGTCAATGGAAGAGAGATTGGCCCCGTTACTACATGGTATGAAGACGGCTCAAAACGCTTTGAAGGAACTCATGAAGAAAATCTAAACGGTAAAAACATCTTAAAAATTGAGAATTATTGGGATGAAAAAGGTCAAAAAATCGTAGACGGAGGAAACGGAATTTTTGAAATAACCGAAAAAAACTACTGGCAAAAAGGTCATTACAAGAATGGCTATCAAGATGGAATTTGGGAATTCGAGAATCTAAAAACAAAAGAAAAAGTAATAAAGAAATTTGCCAACAAATACTTTGTATCAGGAACATACATCGACGCGAATAACAATCGCAGAGAGTTTAAAGAAGAAGGGTTAATTAAGCCAATACCTCCTGGCGGTGTAGAAGAATTTAGACTTCACATATACGATAACCTCAAAAAGAGCATCACAAACTCAGGTTTTGAAAAAATTTTACTCCGATTTATAGTTGAAAAGGATGGAACTTTGAGCAATGTAGAAGTACTTCAAAGTACTGACAAAGAGCTAAATGAAGAAATAAAAAGGATTATAAGAATTTCAGGCAAATGGACTCCCGCCGAATTCGAAGGCAAAGTTATTCGCTATCGAGCAACTCAAAAACTAACATTCAGAGAAATAGACCAATTTTAAAGCATAAACTATTATTAAGCTAATTTTTCAAAAATTTGAATGCTCACAAAACAAAACGTTACTGAGATAATAGTTCTTAAAAAAATAGCAGGCTGAACCTACAAAACAACTTCCTCAAATTTTATTTTGCACAACACGAATTAAAACATACCTTTGCAGCCGAATTGCAAAAACAACAATTCATACATAATAATCATTTTAACAATATTAGCATGTACTTAACTAAAGAAGTAAAAGAAGAAATTTTCACAAAGCACGGCGGTTCCGCTGGAAACACAGGTTCGGCTGAAGGCCAAATCGCTTTGTTCACATTCCGTATCAACCACCTAACAGGTCACTTGAAAAAGAATCGCCACGACTACAACACGGAGCGCTCTCTTGTGAAGTTGGTAGGAAAGCGCAGAAGCTTGCTTGATTATCTGAAAAACAAAGATATCAACAGATACCGCGAAATCATCAAGGAATTGAATATTAGAAAATAATCAAAAGGGAAAAGAGGTGCTTACGCGCCTCTTTTTTTTACACGACTTTCAGCCCTAAACAACTGATAGTCAAATTGCCAAAAGCAGAAAAAAAGTACGGTTTTTCATTGGGCGCACACAACTACAACAACAACACAGCTACCCATTGTTTAATCAAGTGAATTAAATTTTTATGATTCCAAACGTATTTAAAGAGGTTATCGATTTAGGAGACGGAAGAACCATCTCAATCGAAACCGGAAAACTTGCCAAACAGGCAGACGGCTCTGTTGTAATTAGAATGGGCGACACCATGTTGCTCGGAACGGTGGTTTCCGCAAGAAAAGCCAGCCCAGGAATTGATTTTCTACCGCTAACCGTAGATTATCGCGAAAAATTCGCCGCCGCCGGACGATTCCCAGGCGGATTCTTCAAAAGAGAAGCCCGACCAAGCGACGCTGAGGTGCTTACCATGCGACTAGTAGATCGCGTTCTCAGACCTCTTTTCCCTGACGATTATCACGCCGAAACCCAAGTGATGATTCAACTTATGTCGCATGACGAATCCGTGATGCCCGATGCACTCGCAGGTCTGGCGGCTTCTGCTGCCCTTGCCCTTTCGGACATTCCGTTTCCTACACTTATTTCAGAAGTGCGCGTAGGTCGTATCAACGGACAATTCGTAATCAATCCGAGTAAAGAACAACTCGAAAATTCCGACATCGACATGATTATCGGTGCTTCACGTGATACCATTGCCATGGTGGAAGGTGAAATGAAAGAAATTTCTGAAAAAGAAATGGTGGAAGCCATCAAATTTGCACACGAAGCCATCAAAATTCAAATCGATGCACAAGAGCGCTTAAGAGATGCTTTTGGCAAAAAAGAAGTGCGTACCTACGAAGAAGAACGTCACGATGCCGAATTACAAGCGAAAATTCACGAGTTGGTGTACAACCAATACTACGAAGTGGCGCAGTCGGGAACAGGCAAACAAGAACGTGGCGAGCGTTTTTCTGAAATTAAAGAAGCTGCTAAAGCTACTTTTACCGAAGAAGAATTGGCAGAAAACGGCGACTTGATCAGCAAGTACATTTACAAAACGCAAAAAGAAGCCGTTAGAAACGTGATTCTTGATTTAGGACTTCGCCTCGACGGCAGAAAAACTACCGAAATCAGACCTATTTGGTGCGAGGTGGATTATTTGCCACGCGTTCACGGATCGGCTTTGTTTACCCGAGGTGAAACTCAGGCACTTGCAACAGCTACTTTGGGTACTTCGCGCGAAGCAAACATCATTGATTCACCATCTGACCAAGGAGAAGAAAAATTCTACTTACACTATAACTTCCCACCGTTTTCAACCGGAGAAGCAAAACCATTACGCGGAACGTCGCGTCGTGAGGTCGGACATGGAAACTTGGCGCAACGTGCCTTGAAAAACATGATTCCTGCCGATTGCCCGTACACCGTACGTATCGTTTCAGAAGTTTTAGAATCGAACGGATCGTCGTCTATGGCAACGGTTTGTGCGGGAACTTTGGCACTGATGGATGCTGGTGTGCAAATGATTAAGCCCGTTTCAGGTATTGCGATGGGATTGATTAGCGACAGCAAAACCGGACGTTGGGCGGTATTGTCGGACATCTTAGGTGACGAAGATCACTTAGGAGATATGGACTTTAAAGTTACCGGAACTGCCGACGGTATTACGGCTTGCCAAATGGATATTAAAATCGACGGTTTGGCTTACGATATCATGGAAAAAGCTTTAGATCAAGCACGTGAAGGCCGACTTCATATCTTGGGCAAGCTTACAGAAACGATGTCGCAACCACGCGCCGACGTGAAAGTATTTGCTCCTAAAATCATTATGCGTACCATTCCAGGAGCATACATCGGAGCGCTTATCGGACCGGGTGGAAAAGTGATTCAAGAATTGCAAAAAGCTACCAAAACTACGATTGTTATCAATGAAGTTGACGAACAGGGCGTTGTTGAAATTTTAGGTACCGATCCGGATGGAATTGCAGCGGTGTTAGCGAAAATTGATAGCATCATTTTCAAACCAGAAATAGGCGAAACTTACGAAGTAAAAGTGATTAAGATCTTAGATTTCGGTGCAGTTGTAGAATATACGGCAGCTCCAGGAAACGAAATTTTACTTCACGTTTCGGAACTTTCTTGGGAGCGTACAGAAAACGTTACCGATGTGGTAAATATGGGCGATGTTTTTGAAGTAAAATACATGGGAATTGATCCGAAAACAAGAAAAGAACGCGTTTCGAAAAAGGCTTTGTTGCCAAGACCTCCAAGAGACGAGACACGTCCGCCGCGCGATGAAAACCGTGGACCACGAAACGACGATCGCGGACCTAGAAAAGATTTCAAAGGCCCAAGACCAGACAACAAAGGACCGCGTGAAAACCGCGACGAAAAGTCTGAATAAGTACAGATTCGAAGTATAGAGAAGACCGCTGCATTGGCGGTCTTTTTTTTTGGATTTAATTTGGGCGTGCCGGCGCAACAATTTGGTGCGTCAGTGATAATACTGCAAGCGCCGTCCGGCTTTCGGCTATATCTTTTGCCTGCGTTCCTTCGGCAAAAGGATACCGCCTCAATCCGTCACGCAACAATCGTTACAGAAATACGTCATTGAAATGCACGATAGCGCGGATTTACAATCCGTGCCAAAACGCACGATAGCGCGGATTTACAATCCGTGCCAAAACCTACGATAGCGCGGATTTATAATCCGTGCCAAAACCTACGATAGCGCGGATTTACAATCCGTGCCAAAACCCACGATAGCGCGGATTTACAATCCGTGCCAAAACCTACGATAGCGCGGATTTACAATCCGTGCCAAAACTTACGATAGCGCGGATTTACAATCCGTGCCAAAACCTCGCTCCGAAAAGTCTCCCGACTTTGAGGTATTAATAAAAAAAGTGCACTACAAAAACTTCTGAATTTGTGCACCAACAAGACAGTAAAAATACATAAGGCGCTGTTTTGCTTGTTTCTCACATTTTGAAAAATTACCCCGAAGTCTGGAGACTTCGGAGAGCGTGGATTTATTATTTAATCTTTATGCACTAGTTTTTTGGCACGAACACACCCCTTCCTTACTTACTTGCGATTTCAGCCGTTCTAAACGCATGCACCACAACCTGGAAAGTTAAATTTTAAAGAATTTGAACTAGTTTGAATTATCACAATACGAAACTCTTGTATATTTCGAGCAACAAAACTAACCTAACTAAATGTAGGATTATGAAAAAAATATTGTGGGCACTTTTCCTTACAACTGCTGTATGGTCGCAACAAACAGTCAAAACGTTTCATGTAAAGCTGGAAAAGAAAACCGGAGTATTTCACGTAATTGAAGAACAGAAAAAACAAATCGCTTTGTTCTTTACCGATAAGAAATCGGTTCGTGCGCTTCGATTAGATGATAATTTTCAGTTCATTGATTCGATTAACGCCGAACGAATCGATAAAAAATACGATGCTATAATTGGATCTAGCGTTTCC
>CALRVY020000037.1:0-19704 GCA_943371725.1 Pseudanabaena sp. UWO311
ACACGACTCTAGCGCCGTAGCTTCATCGGTAAACATTACGAACTTGATGCCCGGCGAGATGTTACGCGCTATCGACTTCCGACCAGCAACAGGACAACTTTACGGAATTAGTTCACAATCGCGTTTATACGTTATTAATCAACTAACAGGAGCTGCAAGAGCCGTTAATACAAATCCGTTAAGCACCGCGCTAAACGGTAATGCCGCTGGTTTCGACTTTAATCCAACCGTTGATCGCATTCGATTAGTGAGCGCGTCAGGACAAAATTTACGTGCAAACCCGGAAACAGGCGCTCTAGTTGCAACCGATGGAAATATTAGCAATCCGCAAGCAATGTTAGGAGCAACAGCGTATACCGGAAATACCGCAGGATCAACAACAACTACAATGTATGTTATTGATTTTTCGACCAAGACACTGTATAAACAAGATCCACCAAACGACGGCGTAATTACAGCAATCGGAAGTTTCGATTTACCAGAAACATATAACGTTGAAGGCGGATTTGATATAGCTCCAAACAACAATTTAGCATTAGCAACGGCAAAAACCGGAAATACCAGCAAATTGTTACAAATTGATCTGCAAACCGGAAAAGCCGTCGATTTAGGTTCCTTGCCAACAGAAGTTTTATCTATTGCCATTCCAACAAATCCGGTAGCTTATGCTGTCGACAATAGCAACAATTTGCACATATTCAATTTCTTGAATAGCAACGGAACCGTTTCAAAAACCATAACCAATTTACAAGCCGGCGAGGATGTGATTGGTATCGACATGCGTCCGGCAACAGGACAGCTCTATGCACTAACTTCCACGGGGCGTTTACTTACAATAAACATGGCAAACGGAGCTGCAACGGCTGTAGGCAACGGTCCAGCTATTCCGCTACAAGGAACAAATTTCGGTTTCGATTTTAACCCAACTGTTGATCGCATTCGAGTAGTTTCCGACAGTGGTCAAAATTTACGCTTAAACCCAAACGATGGTGCATTGGTAGCAACAGATGCCGCTCTAAATCCAGGCACACCCCAAGTTACAGCGACTGCCTATACCAATAATTTTGCTGGTGCAACTGCAACAACGATGTTGAATTTAGATACAAATGCCGACGTTCTATACACTCAAGCGCCACCAAATAACGGCGTTCTTACCGTTCGCGGTCCACTCGGAGTTGATTTTACTGGCAGCGCCTCGTTTGATATCGGTGGTTTAAGCAACTTCGCTTATGCGATCTTAAACACCACATCGGGTACAAAAATTTACACTATAAATACAAATACTGGAGGCGCTACTTCCATCGGCGATTTTCCAGCTCAGGTTCGCGGATTTGCAATTGGTTTGGGATTCTAAGATTCAAAAAAAATTAAAGATGCTATTGGTTAGTTGTTTTAGTTGAGTATGTGAGTTCAAGTTGGAAATATTGTTCTGAAAATTGCTATGAAAATGAATTTTGAAACAGTTTAAAAATGCTGTTTGAAGTTTGAAATAAGAACACCATTTCCAGCTCAAAAAGTGCGATAGATTATAAATCGAAATTGTTGATTTGAAAACATGTTGAAAGGAAAAGATTTTTAATCCAGGAAAAAGAAAACGGCAAAACACTGCGAATGAACGTCGTTTTTAAGAAAAATTTCCAGCCACTAATTGGGTACTTGAACTCACATTTTTTTACGTACAGATGATGTAAAATCATCGGAAAAATTAAAATCTAAAAAGGTTGCTTTCGAGCGACCTTTTTTATGACGTCAAGTTTCAATATTTCGCTTCCTTATTATTAGGGCGCACCGGCAAACGAATCGTCGCTTCGCAAAAAAAGTGCACGCCGTCACGTGTTCCGCTGTATCTTTTTGGCAAAACATCGGTGGAAAATCATAACGCCAAAAAGGATGCCGCTTCACCCGTTTGCGCGGAAAATTGTGCAAGGGAAAAAGAAAAAAAAGGAAGAATGAAAAACCATATAAAATCTTAAACGCTGCGAGAGTACCTGCTAAAAAGACGACAATTGCAATTTGATTTCACAATTTGTTGATTTCAAGCGATCCAACAAGGATTTTTAATCGAACTCAGGTTCATAGCCAAGTACATTTTTTTGAGAATTCATATTCTTCTGTTGGTTCTCAGCGAATTCTTGACAAAAAATTCACAATCATTACCATTTATTAAGCTATTTTGTTGATAACTTACCGCGTGAACTGCGCAAAAACAAGCTTCGGTTTAAAGCCAATTTCTATATTTGCTCGTTAAACAAATTACAAGACCATTAGCTGTATTATGAGCGAAGAAAAAGAGAAAAAGCACAATTATTCAGCCGACAGTATTCAAGCCCTCGAGGGGATGGAACACGTGCGTATGCGTCCGTCCATGTATATCGGCGATGTCGGAGTACGCGGTTTGCATCACTTGGTTTACGAAGTCGTGGATAACTCCATTGATGAAGCCATGGGTGGTCATTGCGACACGATTTCAGTTGCGATTAACGAAGACGGTTCCGTAACCGTAGAAGACAACGGACGTGGAATTCCAGTCGATTTACATAAAAAAGAAGGCGTTTCTGCACTTGAAGTTGTAATGACAAAGATCGGTGCCGGAGGTAAATTCGATAAAGATTCCTATAAAGTGTCCGGAGGTCTACACGGAGTTGGAGTTTCGGTTGTTAATGCACTTTCTGTTCAAATGAAATCGACCGTCTTTAGGGACGGAAAAGTTTACGAACAAGAGTACGAGCGCGGAAAATCACTCTATCCAGTAAAGCAAATCGGCGAAACGGATAAACGAGGAACCCGACAAACTTTTTATCCCGATCCGCAAATATTCCAACAAACAACCGAATTTTCGTACGATACGCTCGCTTCGAGAATGCGCGAATTATCATTCCTTAATAAAGGTATCACGATTACATTCACGGATTTCAGAAACAACGACAAAGACGGAAATCCAATTTCTGAGACGTTCCACTCCGACGAAGGTCTGAAAGAATACATCCGTTACCTCGATGGAAATCGGGAGCCCATTATCGCACACGTGATTTCAATGGATAACGATAAATCGGAAATTCCAGTTGAAGTTGCGCTTATTTACAATACGAGCTACACCGAAAATATATTCTCTTACGTAAACAATATCAATACTCACGAAGGAGGAACGCATTTACAAGGTTTCCGCTCGGGCTTAACGCGAACACTAAAAAAGTACGCAGATGCATCTGGTTTATTAGACAAGTTAAAGTTTGAAATTACTGGCGACGATTTTCGCGAAGGCTTAACCGCTATTATCTCCGTTAAAGTAGCTGAACCACAATTCGAAGGGCAAACCAAAACAAAACTCGGAAACCGGGAAGTAGTTTCGCCCGTTTCTCAGGCTGTTGGTGAAATGTTGGAAAATTATTTGGAGGAAAATCCTAATGATGCCAAAATCATTATCCAAAAAGTGATCTTAGCTGCTCAAGCACGACACGCAGCAAAGAAAGCCCGCGAAATGGTGCAACGAAAAACCGTTATGGGCGGCGGCGGATTACCAGGTAAATTATCCGACTGTTCCGAACAAGATCCAGCAAAATGCGAAGTTTATTTGGTTGAGGGCGACTCGGCGGGTGGTACCGCAAAACAAGGTCGCGATCGAAACTTTCAAGCTATTTTGCCACTTCGAGGTAAAATTCTCAACGTGGAAAAAGCGATGCAACATAAAGTATTCGAAAACGAAGAAATTCGAAATATTTTTACCGCACTTGGAGTTACGATAGGAACTGCCGAAGATTCAAAAGCCTTAAACCTTGAAAAATTACGTTACCATAAAGTAATCATCATGTGTGATGCCGACGTTGATGGTAGTCACATTTCAACGCTTATTCTTACGTTCTTCTTCCGTTTTATGAAAGAACTAATCGAACAAGGGCACGTTTATATTGCAGCTCCACCACTCTATTTAGTGAAAAAAGGAAACAAGAAAGAATATGCTTGGAACGATCTTCAACGCGATCAGGCAAACGAACGAATGGGCGGAAACGCTGGAGTTCAGCGCTATAAAGGTCTTGGAGAAATGAACGCAGAACAATTGTGGGAAACTACTATGGATCCTAATTTCAGAACGTTAAGACAAGTTACCATCGATAGTTTGACTACAGCTGATCAGATTTTCTCCATGTTGATGGGAGATGAAGTTCCGCCACGACGAGAGTTTATTGAGAAAAATGCTGTTTACGCAAAAATCGATGCGTAAATTCGGTGGCTACATATTCGTATTAGTTGCAACGTCTTTTTCCGCGAAAGCGCAAAACACAACGATAACCGAAATCGGAAATCTCGTTCAAGATGCACTTTTGTTCACCGATAGATATATAACACCTGCTACCGACGCAGCCGTTTACCAAGCTGCGTCGAATTGGGTGAATACGCCAAGAGAACTAAAACGGTGGGAAGTAAATGCTGGAATACACTTCAATGCATTCTTTGTTCCAAATCGCGATCGGAAATTTAACTTGCGTCAATCTGAATTAAAGTTTTTTCAAATTACTGAAGGCACCGTAGTTTCAACACCAACCGCTTTAGGAAATGATGAATACGTAACTTTAACAGGTACTTTAAACAATGAACCCGTATCGATGCGAACGCCAGAAGGAGTTGATCGAGAAGTTATATTCTATCCGTATTTGCAAGTTGCGTTGGGATTAGGATTTGGAACAGAAATTGTTTTAAAACACGCTCCCCGAACAATACTTAAACACGTAGAATACCAAGTTAGTGGTTTGGGATTAAAACATAATTTGTCGCGGTATTTCAAAAACTTAGAAGCTAAAAACGTTTTTCTATCGGTATTTGCTGGCTATGCACGTGAAGATATCACCGTGGAGTTTTTAGATGTTGAAACCGGATTTGGAAACTTAGGGTTGACAGCTTTAAACAGCGATATAAATACCTTTCAGTTTCAAGTAAACGCATCTAAAGTTTGGGGTAAATTTGAACTTATGGGCGGCGTTATTGCTAACACTAGCGATTTTAAATACAGCGTATCAGGTAAGACGGGGTCGATAGAAGAAGTATTTCCTTTACAACAAACCGTAAACACAGCGCTAGAAACATTAAAAAAATCAAAAACGAATGTGATCGGCGAAATTAGTGGTCGTTACCAGTTTAGCGACCTCTATGTTCAAAGTTCACTGGCGTTCGGTAAATTTGTCAATACAAACATTTCAATTCAATACCATTTCCATTAAATAACAAAAACATGAAAGTTACAATTGTTGGCGCCGGAAACGTAGGCGCATCCTGCGCAGATATTATTTCATATCGCGGAATTGCCTCAGAAGTTGTTTTATTAGATATTAAAGAAGGATTCGCTGAAGGAAAAGCGATGGACATTATGCAATGTGCCACCACAACAGGATTCAATACGCAATTGAGTGGTGTAACTAATGACTATTCCAAAACAGCAAACAGCGATGTAGTAGTAATCACCTCTGGAATACCTCGTAAACCAGGAATGACAAGAGAAGAATTGATTGGCATCAATGCTGGAATTGTTAAGTCGGTTGCGGAAAATGTATTGCAGTATTCACCTAATACCATAATAGTTGTGGTTTCGAACCCAATGGATACAATGACTTACCTGGCGTTGAAGTCAACAGGTTTGCCAAAAAATCGCATTATCGGAATGGGTGGCGCGCTTGATAGCTCTCGATTTAAGTATTTCTTATCAAAAGCACTCGACAAACCAGCAAACGATGTTTCGGCTATGGTTATTGGCGGACATGGCGATACGACGATGATTCCACTTACACGATTGGCTTCTTACAACGGAATACCTGTAAGTGCGTTTTTAAGTGAAGCAGAATTAAAGCAAGTTGCAGCCGATACTATGGTAGGTGGTGCTACGCTAACAAAACTACTCGGTACTTCAGCTTGGTATGCACCTGGAGCATCAGTTGCGTATTTAGTTGACAGTATTTTGAACAATCAGAAAAAAATGATCGCTTGTTCAGTTTATTTAGAAGGCGAATACGGTCAAAACGACATTTGCATCGGAGTTCCGTGTATTATTGGTAGAAATGGTTTGGAACAAATCGTTGACATCAATTTAAATGCGGAAGAAAAAGAGCTATTTGCTAAAAGTGCGGATGCCGTTCGCGCTATGAATAGCGATTTGAAATCGATTTTATCGTAACGGATTAACTAAATCAACGAAAGGCTGTTGTAATTGACAGCCTTTTTGTTTATTTCAAACAAATAAATTGGTGCAAATTGCTTCAATATTATATATTTGTCCGTTTTAAAAAATAGGGCGACTTAATTATAATTAATTAACCGCTTATATCCAAACATTTAGAAGATTTTTAACATCATTAAGACAGAAAAACAACGTTTTAATTAATTAGTAAGTAATGCAGAATAGAGGTTTAGTCAAATTTTTTGCCATCTTGTTCGCGCTGGTATCAATTTACCAGTTAACGTTCACATTTGTAGCAGATACGTGGGAAAAGAAAGCTAAGGCGTATGCCAAAGGCGATCCGATGAAAGA
This sequence comes from Pseudanabaena sp. UWO311, assembly GCA_943371725.1. Lineage (GTDB taxonomy): Bacteria > Bacteroidota > Bacteroidia > Flavobacteriales > Flavobacteriaceae > Flavobacterium. The sequence continues at coordinate 6,515 of CALRVY020000037.1, forward strand.
AGTGAAGTTTCTAGATTCAATCGGAAAACAAAAAGTATTTCTGAATTACTTTACCTACAATGACGTAAAAGGGAAAAAAATCAACAAGGGTCTTGATTTAGAAGGCGGAATTAACGTTACGCTTCAAATTTCGGTTAAAGACATTTTGAAAGGATTAGCCAATAACTCGTCGAATCCAGCCTTTAACAAAGCGTTAGAGCAAGCTACAAAAAACCAAAAAGGAAATCAAGATTATATTGATGCTTTCTTTGAAGCTTTTTCAGAAGTTGCAAATGGAACTCCTTTGGCTTCACCTGATATTTTTGCAAACCGATCTTTGCAAGGTGAAGATGGCGTGAACATCAACATGACCGATAAGGAAGTTGAAAAAGTTATTCGTAAGAAAGTTGACGAATCTGTTGCATCAGCTTTTGAAGTTCTAAGAAAACGTATTGATAAATTTGGCGTTACGCAGCCTAATATTCAAAAATTAGGTGAATCTGGTCGTATCTTAGTGGAACTACCAGGCGCAAAAGACGTTGACCGTATCAAGCGTTTGCTTTCAAGTACTGCACAACTCGAATTTTGGGAAACTTTCAAAATCGAAGAAGTTGGAAATTTCTTGCTTACAGCGAACGACTTACTCAAGAAAACAGAAAAGAATGTTGCAGTAAAAGAAACTACGACAACTAAAAACGATTCGCTAGCAAAACTTTTAACAGACACTAAAGACTCGACAGATGCTGCGGCAGCTGGACCTCTTGTTGGCAAAATGGTTGCACAAGGTGGTGGTCCGATTTTAGGAATTTATGCTAAAAAAGATACAGCTGCCATCAATGGTTACTTGAAACGTAACGATGTGAAAGCATTGCTTGGAGCGAATTTACGCTACGCTAAATTTGTTTGGGGTAAGCCCGTAAATCAAGTTAACGAGAAGACTAAAGAAGAGGAAGAAACCTTTGAGCTTTATGCTTTAAAAGGCAACAGAACGAACGCAGCTCCAATGAGTGGTGGCGTTATTACTGATGCGCGCGACTCATTCGATCAGTTAGGAAAGCCTTGCGTTAACATGTCAATGAACGGTGCAGGTGCAAGGACTTGGGAGGAAATGACCGAAAAAGCATACACCACTCAAGGATTTATCGCTATAGTTTTGGATGATGTAGTTTATTCTGCACCAGGAGTATCAACAGGAAAAATCTCTGGAGGAAACTCCGTAATTTCTGGAAATTTCGACGTAACCGAAACAAAAGACTTAGCAAACGTACTTCGTGCAGGTAAACTTCCTGCTTCGGCGGATATCATTTCTTCCGAAGTAGTTGGTCCGTCTTTGGGTCAGGAAGCAATTGATAACGGTATCGATTCATCACTTGTAGGTTTGTTACTTGTATCTCTTTGGATGATCGTATTTTATGGAAGAGCTGGTTGGTATGCGAACATCGCGCTTGCAGTTAACTTGCTTTTCATTTTTGGTGTTATGGCGAGCGCTGGATTTGTTTTGACATTGCCAGGTATCGCAGGTATTGTACTTACCATGGGTACTGCGGTTGATGCAAACATTATTATTTACGAGCGCGCTAAAGAAGAATTGCGTCACGGCAAATCTATAGACGAAGCTGTTAAAGCATCTTACGGATGGAAAGGTGCGATGCGTTCAATTGTTGATGCTAACGTAACTCACATCTTAACAGGTATTGTATTGTTATTGTTCGGAAGCGGACCTATTTACGGATTTGCATTAACGTTACTTATCGGTATTATTACTTCGTTGTTTACATCGATTTTTATCTCGAGAATCTTAATCGACTGGAGTATTGCTAAAGGACACTCTTTGCAGTTTAGCACTAACCTTACTAAAAACTGGTTTACCAACTTTAACGTAGATTTCTTAAAGTATAAAAAAGCGTTCTACATCCTATCGCTTGTAGTTTGCGTTGTTTCGGTGGCGTCTTTGGCTACAAACGGTTTGAACTATGGTGTTGATTTTGTTGGAGGAAGAACGTTCCAAGTGCGTTTTGATAAGGAAGTTTCAACTGAAGAAGTGAAAGAAGAATTGTCGAAAGTATTTGGCAGCGCTGTTGAGGCAAAAGTTTTCGGAAATAAAAATCAGTTGAAGATTACAACGAAATATAAAGTTGACGAAAATGGAACAGCTGCCGATAAAGAAGTAAACGACAAATTATACGAAGGCTTGAAAAAGCATTTCCCAGCAGATATGACGTATGATAAGTTCGTGAAAACAGCTGATGGAAAGCAATTGGGTATTTTACAAGCATCGAAAGTTGGACCAACAGTTGCAGAAGATATTAAAACAAACGCATACTGGGCTGTTTTAGGTGCTATGTTTATTGTATTCTTATACTTAAAAGTATCGTTTAGAAAATGGCAGTATTCGTTAGGTGCTATTGCTGCGGTAGCGCACGACGTAATTTTTGTTCTTGGTATTTATTCACTTTTGTGGAAGATTATGCCGTTCGGAATGGAAATCGACCAGCACTTTATTGCCGCTATCTTAACAGTAATCGGTTATTCGATGAACGATACGGTAATTGTATTCGACCGTGTTCGCGAATACTTAGGAGGGAAAACAAAAGGAAGTTTCAATAATATTGTTAACCAATCGATCAATTCGACTATGTCACGTACGTTGAATACATCGTTAACAATGATCATGGTGCTTTTAATCATGTTTATTTTCGGAGGTGAATCGATTCGTGGATTTATCTTTGCAATGTTGATCGGTATTTTAGTTGGAACCTACTCTTCCCTATTCATTGCTACTCCGGTATTATGCGATACGATTTCAGATGCTGAACACAAACGTATTGAAGAAGAGCACAACAAAGTAGACTAACCACCAATATATTTTATACCGAAAAATCCGATTCGAAAGAGTCGGATTTTTTTTTAACCTGAGTTCGATTTAAAAATTGCAGTCAGAAAACAGATAAATGGTTGACTACAAGGCAGAATTGTTTTGGGATACAGCAGTATCGCAAAAAATTCTAACGAAGTAAGCGACCGTTTATCTGTTTAGCGTCTGGGTCGTTCAAATCTAACGACACTATATTTTTCAATTTATTCATTTTCAGCGTTCTGACAAAGATTTTTAATCGAACTCAGGTTTTTACCATTTTTAGCAATACTTTTTTCGTGTTATAGATGCCGCCAAACCGCAATTTTTAAAAAGACGTACTTTTTCAATTGAAAAGCACATTATTTAAACGCACTTCCGTTTGCACAAGGGATTGGCACGGAAATAAAAGCGTTTGCAAAGTTATTGAAGCCAAGCTGGAAACGGCGACCAACGGAAGCCCGTTTACAGCTTTGGCTGAAAAGCTTTGCAAATGATTTTATTGCAGTAAAAGCCCGACCCGCCAACATAAACTTGATGCACAACTGGAAACAGGAGCATCATTTTTAAAAGAGTCAATTAACTTGGGTACGGATTTTAAGTTTATGTTGGCGGGTTGTGCCCAAATAAAAAAGATAAACTACTGATTTTAAGCTTGTCCGGTATAAAAATTATAGTCTTTTAGAACGGTTTCGATAAGGCGACTATCGCTTAATTCTTGCTTTTGAAGGCCAATTATAGATTCGACTTTTTCGCGAATTTTCTTCATTCGTGTCACATCAAAATTAGCGGCTGCTCGATCGTACGCTGATTTAATGATTCTGATATCGTTATCGGAAAACTGTAGTACTTGCGGATACGTTGGCTTGTAATCGTCGGCCAGTTCAATCAATATCGTTTGGCTGAAGGAAGTACTTCTTCGCAATGAAATCACGGCAGTTCCAGCGGCCAGATCACCTAAACGCTGCGATTTTCGCGTTGCAACGATAGTTACCAAACCAATTGTTCCTATGCAAATTAAAACATCAACCGAGCGAAAAAGCCAGCGAATCATGTAATCGCCAAATCCAGCTTCATAGCCTGTAATTTTAACTACGCGAGTACCTACTATTTTTTTTCCGAGTGTTTGGCCTTCCAAAAAAGTTTCGGAAATCAAGCTATAGAAAATAACAGGCAACCCAATGATAATCCATAGCGCAACTATAGACCATTGATCATAATGCGACACATATTCATCAATAGACAAGACGTTGAAAAACAGATAATAAACAAAAACGATGTAGCCCAAAAGAACTAACGCATCTAGCAGTGCACCTAACACGCGGTGGCCAATGCTTGCAGCGGTAAAATCTATCTCAACATTTTGTGTAGTAAGTATGGAAAGTTCCGACATAATTTCTATATTCGTTTTTGATGAGAGAGGTTGCATTTATAAAGCAAAATAAAGAAAAATGGCTTGAATATGAACAAATAATCAAGACCAGAACTGTTAAATCGCCAGATGACATGGCGGCGATGTACATACAGCTTGTTAACGACTTGTCTTTTTCTCGAACTTTTTATCCAAAAAGTAAAACGACCAAATACATAAATCAGCTTACATCCGAAGTATTTCAGCAGATTTACCGTACCAAAAGGCAGGAAAGAAATCGTTTAATAAACTTTTTTTTTCTGGAGGTTCCTTTATTAGCATACCAATATCGCAAGTACATTTATCGCACGTTTATTGTCTTTTTTATTTTGTTTTCGGTTGGTGTCATTTCGGCTAAATACGATACTGACTTTGTTCGCTTAATTTTCGGAGATGCGTATGTAAATAGTACGTTAGAAAACATTCGAAATGGAAATCCAACGGCTGTATATGCTGGTGGAAGTAATTGGGGAAGCTTTATTGGTATTACTGCAAACAATCTATTTGTTGGTGTAAAGTGTTTTTTATTCGGCATTTTTATAGGAATTGGAACAGCGTATATTTTTTTATATAATGCCATTATGATTGGGAGTTTTCAGTACTTTTTTTACGAGCAAGGCGCACTTTACAAATCGATACAAGCTGTTTGGATACACGGTTCTATGGAGATTTTTGGTATTATCATCCAATCGTCCTGCGGTTTTATTTTAGGAGGTTCGATTTTATTTCCTGGAACTTATTCCCGAATTCAATCCTTTTTTCGAACTTTTAAAAATACCCTTTATATTTTTTTAGCAACTATTCCGTTCATGATCTTTGCCGGATTGCTAGAAGGATTCGTTACGCGTTACGCCAACTCATTGCCTGCTGCTGTAAACTTGTCGATTATATTTACAACTCTTTTTTTGATTTCGTTTTATTTTTTGATTTTACCGCTGAAAGTTGCAAAGATTGTTTATCGAAAATCTGATATTCAGATCGTATGAGCAATCTAAAGCGTCCCGTAATCGACAGTCTTGCTGTGAATTGCCCAAAGGTAGATTCGTTGCGTAACTATAAATCGTTTGAAGGTAACTTAACTGAAAAATACGACGGAAGCGCATTTGTATACGAGCAGCAAATTGATACGAGTAGTCTGATTCGTCCTATAATCGAGTGGATTGCCAATTTATTGAGTAGTTTATTTGACTTTAAATCGATTGCTGTTGCTGAAGATATTGCGTGGACCATTTTTTACAGTGTTGGTATTTTGCTGCTGGCATTGGCGATTTACTTTATAGTACGCGCAATTATAAAGCATAAAGGCAATTGGTTTTTTAATAACCGAGAACCCGACTTTAATTTTGAATTTGCTACAGCGGAAAATAGTACCGAGGAGAACTTAGAAAATTTACTCGCTCGCTATAAAAGTGAAGAAAATTATCGATTTGCAAGCAGAGTAATTTATTTGCTAACTGTTAAAAAGTTAGCTCGAACTGGACTGATTAATTACGATCCAGAAAAAACGAATCGAGACCTTCGACGTCAGTTAAAAAGCGATGACATTCGAAACCTTTTTGATCGCATTATTTACGTATTCGAAAATGTTTGGTACGGCGAAAAAGAGCTTTTTCCGTCAGATTTTAATACCATGGAAAATTCGTTTAACCTTTTAAATAAGAAGTTAAATGGATAAAAAGACCTTTAGAGTCATTGCTTACTTATTCATCATTTTTGTTGCATCAGCTTTTTTGCTAAGCAATCGAAGTAAGGAAATCGACTGGACTCCTTCTTTTAAAATCGAAGGTAAAGAACCTTATGGTATGTACGTTTTCGACAATGAGCTCGAGTCGCTATTCTCGAAGAAGTTATCACGTGTTTATGAAACGCCTTTTATGCATTTCGATAGTAGCTCGAGCCAATTACAAGACAATTATCTTCTTATTTTGCCTTCATATATTACAATTGATGAAGCTTCAGCACAGAAACTACTAGACAAAGTACGTTCGGGAACAAAGATTTTCATAGCGGCACAGCAATTTCCTTCCCTTTTACGCGATTCTTTGGAATTTGAATCAAAATCGTATTTAAAACCCGATTCGACGTCGAATTTAGGTGAATTGGCGGCAGGTTATCTCAAGAAAGATTTCAATTTCACCAGAGTAAACCCTTCGAAGACAAAGATTCTAACATCGATAAAAACTGATAGTTTACGGATCACAGGAATTGAGGTTTTACACGGAAAAGGAACGTTTTATTTGTACGCAGATCCTTTTGCTTTTACCAACTATCATCTCTTAAAAGCGCGCGAAACACAAAGGCAAGTTGCTTATTTAATGGGGCATTTAAACGACAAACCTGTATCTTGGTTTACATACTACAATTTTTCAGAAAATCGAATTAATTCGCCTTTGAGATTTATCCGTGAAAACGAAAGTTTGCGTGCAGCTTGGCTACTTACCTGTATGAGTTTAGTGTTGTTCATGCTATTCCGTTCCAGACGACTGCAACGAATTATTCCAGAAATACCTAAAAATCAAAATACTACACTTGAATTTGTTCGAACTATTGGACTCTTGTACTACAGTCAGAAAAATCATGCTGATTTGGTGCGAAAAAAAACAATCTACTTTTTCGACCGAATAAAAACAGATTACTTTTTACAAACCGACGTATTAGACGAACATTTTCAGCGAAAGCTTAGTCGCAAATCAGGAAAAAGCGAAGAAGAAATTAAGACTTTAATTGAACTGATAGTAGCTTTAAGTAATGGAAATAAACCTATAACAAAAAACGATTTAATCGAATTAAACAATTCACTCGATAAATTCTTCAATAGAAAAACAACTTGATTATGGAGCCAAATCAAATACCAGACGATAACCAAATGCCGCATTTTGAACAAAACGTTGATTTGCAATTCTTGAGCAGTTCGGTCGATGCTATTCGTAAAAACTTAGCGCAAGTTATTGTAGGTCAGGAAGAAGTTATTGACTATTTACTTGCAGCCATTTTAGCAAACGGTCATGTACTTCTGGAAGGTGTGCCAGGAGTTGCTAAAACACTTACAGCTAAATTAGTAGCTAAATCACTCGACATTCAGTTCAATCGTATTCAATTTACGCCCGATTTGATGCCGTCGGATATTTTGGGAACATCGACATTTAATATGAAAACATCTGAATTTCAATTTCGCAAAGGTCCGATTTTCTCCCAACTCATTTTAATTGATGAGATAAATCGCGCACCTGCCAAAACGCAAGCAGCTTTGTTTGAAGTTATGGAAGAACGCCAAATCAGTATCGATGGCGCACGCTACACCATGGAAACTCCGTTTTTGGTTTTAGCGACTCAAAACCCGATTGAACAAGAAGGAACCTATCGTTTACCCGAAGCGCAACTCGATCGTTTTTTGTTTAAAATAACGATCGAACATCCAGAATTACATCAGGAAATTGACATATTAACGCGCGAAAACACACAAATAAACAGCGATAAAACAGCTGGTATCGAAGCGGTTATAAAAGGAGCCGACATCAGTGCCATTCAAGACACAGTTCGCAAAATACTCATTGAAAACGACTTACTTAAATACATTGCACAAATCGTTTGCCAAACGCGCGAACATCCGTTTATTTTTCTCGGTGCTTCGCCGCGCGCCAGTATCGCTATTTTGAATGCAGCGAAGGCATTTGCGGCTATCTCTGGTCGCGACTTTGTAATTCCAGATGACATAAAAACAGCTGCGATTCCAGTACTTATTCACCGAATCGTGGTAGCTCCGGAGCGCGAAATGGAAGGCGTTACCGCAAAAGAAGTTATTACCCAAATCATAGAAAGCACTGAAATTCCACGCTAAGTGAAACGATTAAGCCAAATATTTACCGTTGTACCCACAAACCGATTTTTTTATGCAGTCGGATTTTTGGTCGTGCTGTTTGTTTTGAGCTTTTTCTTTCCCACCATCTACTACTCTACTTGGCTTCTACTATTTTTATTTTTAGGAATTTTAGCCGTCGATATTGTACGCTTATTTAGTTACAAAAGTCCCATTCGTGTGCAGCGAAAAGTGGCTGATAAAATTTCAAATGGCGATAATAATCCGGTTCAACTTTGGTTTAACTCGGCATATAATTTTCCGATTCATTTAAGTGTAATCGATGAATTGCCTTTTCTACTGCAAAACCGTAATTTCGAACTTGAGTTTGATTTGAATGCCAAAGAACGGCTTATCAAAACGTATCAAATTCGACCTGTTGTTCGAGGCGATTTTGATTTCGGGCGAGTCGTTACGCTGGCGAGCACAGCCATTGGGTTAATAGCTCGAAAGCAAAATCACGATTTACACCAAAATACCAAGTCGTATCCCAGTTTTGTACAATTAAAGAAATACGAGTTAATTACAGCGACTCCGTACTTGCGAACAATGGGAATCAAGAAAGTACGTAGGATTGGACAAGCAACTGAATTTGAGCAGATAAAGGATTATGTGGTTGGCGATGATCTAAAAACAATTAATTGGAAAGCTACCGCTAAACGTTCGCAATTAATGGTAAATCAGTATCAAGATGAGCGTTCCCAGAACGTATACATGTTGATTGATCGCGGACGCGTTATGAAGATGCCCTTCGAAGGTTTATCACTCCTCGATTATGCTGTAAACGCATCATTGGTATTGAGTTCGGCTATTTTACGAAAAGGCGACAAGGCAGGATTGGTTAGTTTTTCGAAAAACATCGATAACAAAGTTGCCGCAGATCGAAGAACGGCGCACATGCAAACGCTACTCGAAAACCTGTACAACATTGCTACCGATTACAAAGAAACCGACTTTGGAAAACTGTACACCTATGTAAAAACAAATGTAAGGCAACGAAGTTTATTGTTGATTTACACCAATTTTGAAACGCGCGACAGTTGGCAAAGACAGCTTAAATATTTAAAAGGTTTAGCTAAATCGCATTTAGTTGTTGTCGTCTTTTTCACCAACACAGAACTCGATAAAATTGCCGATGCTAAAGCAACTAATTTACGAGAGATTTACGACCACGCTATTGCAGAAAAATTTGTTTTTGAGAAGCGATTTATGGCTGCTGAACTACGTAAATTCGGAATTTTAACCGTTTTAACTAAGCCCGAAGACTTAACGTTAAACCTCTTGAATAAATATCTAGAAATCAAAGCACGAGGGATTTTATAACATGAAAAAAATTGATTCGGTAGCCAATCCATTGGTTAAGGAAATTTCCCTGTTGCAAGAGAAATCGAAAGCTCGAAAAGCATTCGGAAAATTTGTTATTGAGGGAGTTCAAGAAATAGAATTAGCACTTCAAGCTGGTTATAAACTAGAAAAAATATTGATTTGTGAAGCAATCACACCGCTTACGCAGAAGTACAAGGCAAATGAAATCATAAGTGTATCAAAGGCCGCTTATGAAAAATTGGCTTATCGCGAAAATACAGAGGGTTTGATTGCTGTTGCTGTTTCGAAATCGCATGAAATTTCAGACTTGGAACTTCCTGAAAATCCACTTATTCTAGTTGCAGAAGGAATCGAAAAACCGGGAAACATTGGTGCCTTGTTGCGCACTGCCGATGCCGTTAAAGCTGATGCGGTAATATTGGCAAATAGTATTTCGGATCTCTATAATCCGAATGTGATTCGTTCAAGCGTTGGTTGCGTTTTTACCGTTCCAGTTGTTGTTTCAGAAACCATTGAAGCGATTCATTTCCTTCAAAACAGCAAGATTGCTATATACGCGGCAACGCTTCAAAACGCAAATTCATACGATCGTGCCGATTTTAAGAAAGCAACTGCCATCGCGGTTGGTGCCGAAGCAACAGGACTAAGTAATGCCTGGCGCGATGCCGCATCAAAAAACATCATTATTCCCATGCGCGGTAAAGTAGATTCAATGAACGTTTCGGTTGCTGCTGCTATTTTGCTTTTTGAAGCTGCTCGGCAACGCGGTTTTTAATAAATTTCTTTTTCAGCCTTGTTGTTTGCACAAATTTTGTTAATTTCAAGCGATAAAGGTATGCTATGACTGAGGTTGAGTTAGAACTAGAAAATAAAGCGATTGCCAAAGAGTACAAAGAACTGCTACGAATCAGCTATCAAACGTTATCGGAAGAAGATAAGAAACTGATTCGTAAGGCTTTCGATGTAGCCGTGGACGCACATAAAGATCAGCGTCGAAAATCGGGAGAAGCCTATATTTTCCATCCTATTGCAGTAGCAAAAATTGTCGCTTCACAAATTGGTTTAGGACCTACTGCTATTGCCGCGGCATTGATGCATGATGTAGTCGAAGACACGCCTTTAACTGTAGCGGATATTGAGCGCATGTTCAATAAAAAAGTAGCACAACTCGTTGAAGGACTTACTAAGATCTCCCAAGTTCAAAAAGAGCACAACATTTCGATACAAGCTGAGAATTTCCGAAAAATGTTATTGACGCTAAACGACGATGTTCGTGTAATTCTCATAAAGCTTGCTGATCGTTTGCACAATATGCAAACTATGGATTCGATGGCAGAGCATAAACAAATGAAAATTGCATCCGAAACACTTTACATCTATGCTCCTTTAGCCCACCGACTCGGACTATACAATATAAAAACCGAACTCGAAGATCTCGGATTAAAGTACACAGAACCTCATATTTACCACGAGATTCTGAGTAAAATAAAAGAAACCAAAGAAGAACAAGACGAATATATTAAGAGTATATCCGATGTTTTAAAGAAATCGCTCGACGCAGAAGGCATAGAATACACAATAAAAGGACGCCCGAAATCTATTTATTCGATTCGCCGTAAAATGAAAGCACAAAACGTAACCTACGAAGAAGTTTACGACAAATTTGCGCTTCGAATCATTTACAAAGCACAACCCAACGAAGAAAAATTTCTAGCATGGAAAATTTATTCGATCGTAACCGACGATTACAGACCCAGTCCAAGTCGTTTACGTGATTGGATATCTTCGCCTAAAAGTACGGGGTATGAAGCACTTCACATAACAGTCATGGGACCAAAAGGACGTTGGGTGGAAATTCAGGTGCGCTCCGAAAGGATGGATGAAATTGCTGAAAAAGGGTACGCCGCGCACTACAAATACAAGCAAGGCGCTACCGAAGAAAGCGGTCTTGATGTTTGGTTGAACTTGTTGCGCGAAGCATTAGAAAACCAGGAAACAAACGCTGTTGATTTTGTTGAAGATTTTAAAATGAATCTTTACAACAAAGAAATATTTGTGTTTACTCCAAAAGGTGAAATAAAGTCGTTGCCAAAAGGAGCAACAACACTTGATTTTGCTTTCAGTATTCACTCAGCTGTTGGTGTTAAAACCCGAGGAACGCGCGTAAACGGCAAATTAGTACCGTTAAATTACGAATTGAAAAGTGGCGACCAAGTAGAAATTATCACTTCGCCACACCAAAAGCCTACTATGCATTGGCTTGATTACGTGACTACTTCTCGTGCTAAAAATAAAATTAAAAGCGTTCTAAACGAAAACACTAAAAAGATTGCCGAAGAAGGTAAAGAATTACTGACTAGGAAATTACGTCACTTAAAAATAAATATTAATGAAAGTGTTGTTAATGAGCTAGTAATTTTCTTTAAACTGAAAACAAGTCTAGATTTATTTTACCGAGTTGGAATTGGTACTATTGAAAATGCACAACTGAAAGAATACGCTTCATTGAAGAGTAATTCAATCATTAACTTCTTTAAAAACAAAATTAAGCGCAACAATCAAGTACAGCCTGAGGAAATCAAGCGAGAGGAGTTGAGTAGTAATTACGATATGCTCGTTTTTGGAGTGGAACAAGATAAACTAGATTATAAACTTGCTACGTGTTGCAACCCGATTCCCGGTGATGAAGTATTTGGATTTGTTACGATAAACGACGGTATTAAGGTACATCGCAAAGACTGTCCGAACGCTATTAGTTTGCAATCCAATTACGCGTATCGAATTATTCCTGCAAAATGGATTGATTCGACGAAGCAAGAATTCAAAGCTGTTTTGAAAATTACGGGTATGGACTCGCTCGGACTTACCAACCAGCTTACACAGGTGATCTCAAGCAATATGCATGTCAATATTCAAAGTATTTCTTTAAGTTCAGAAGCTGGAATATTCACTGGTCAAGTAGCAGTTGTTGTACAGAATAATACCATTTTAAAGCGACTTGTAGATAACATCAAGAAAATTGATGGTATTGATAAAGTTACGCGCGTTTACCACGAATAGATAACGATTGGCAGTTAATTCCGGTAGCTTCGGAATTGATGCGTTCGCCACTTTACGTATCTTTTTTGGGAAGCTAGTTCCGATAGCTATCGGAATCGATGAGTTCACCACTTAACGTTTCTATCAACCTCCCGAATCCGCGAAACGTTGGCGCCTGAGTTTGTCGAAGGCGGATTTACGTTTTTTTTATTTGGGCAGCATTTCCGGCTTTCGGCTGTATCTTTTTGTTCTGCTTCGCGCCACAAAAAGGATGCCGCCTCTATCCGGGCTGCGAAAATCGTTACCGAGAAGTTGCTTCTCCTTTTGATGATTTCACCACTTGGCGTATCGTTTTTTGGGAAGCTAGTCCCGATAGCTATCGGGATAGACACGAGAAGCTAGACTTCATGACGTTCACCATTTTACGTATCGTTTATCCTCCCTAAGCCAAATATCGTTGGCACCTGAGCCTGTCGAAAGCAGCTTGTCGAAGGCTGGTGCCTGAGCTTGTCGAAGGCTTTTTTAAGATGCTGGTTCCGATAGCTATCGGAATAGTCCCGATAGCTATCGGGATAGAAGCTAGACAACGTGCCGTTCACCACTTTACATGTCATCTTTGTCCATCCGAACCCGCGTATCGTCGGTGCATGAGCTTACTGAAGTTCAGTACCATTTCTCAGGTGGTTTGATACGTTCTGTGTTTTCCTCACCAGCCAAACATTCCA
>CALRVY020000038.1:0-19223 GCA_943371725.1 Pseudanabaena sp. UWO311
GACGTTCGCATCGAAAATGTAACTCTATTTAATCTTTTGGGTCAAGAAGTCGTTTTTAAGGAAGTAAATGCATCCGAATTTGTTCTCGATATGAAGAATTTATCGAGTGGTACCTATTTCGGAAAACTTTACCTTAACGGAAGATCGCAGTCATTCAAATTGATAAAAATTTGATTTTAAATAGTGCGAGTTCAACAATGCGACTTCTTTTCTACTAAACCACACAAAAGCTGCTCAATTACATAAAAAGGAACACAAAAAACCTCCAGAAATTCATTTTCACAACCAGACGTGAAGTGTTTTTGACTTTACCTGATGAATTTTGAAGCCAGTATTAACAATCAAAAACCAATCCTATGAAGAAAATTATTTTACTGTTATTTCTCTTACCAGTTGCTAGCTATTGTCAATGGAACCAATTAGGCAATGCAATTAACGGACAAGCAGCTGGTGATAATTGTGGTTGGTCTACCGCGATTTCTGCCGATGGAACTATTGTGGCTATGGGTTCCATTTTTACTAACGGTGCTTCTGGGCAAGTTAGGGTTTTTAGATTGTCTGACGGAGCTTGGACCCAAATTGGTGAAGATCTTAATGGCGAAACAGGAGGTGATCAAACCGGACAAGCGGTTAGCTTATCGGCTGATGGAACTGTAGTTGCTATCGGAGAACCCTTTAACAATGATCTAGGATACACATCTGGACAGGTTCGGGTATTTAAAAATGTAAATAACAACTGGACGCAGGTGGGTCAGGATTTGTACGGCCAAAATGCTATTGCAAGTGCAGGTACAACGGTCGATTTATCAGCAGACGGAACCACAGTAGCTTTTGGAGCACCAAACACCACTGTAAACGGTGCCTTTTTTGTCGGAAATGTAGAAGTATACCAATTACAGGGCAACACTTGGGTGCAGAAGGGAAGCGACATCAACGGCGACGGTTCCATTATCAAATTCGGACAAAGTGTAAGCTTATCTGCTGATGGCAATACGCTTGCCATAGGTCAGACCGGCGATCCTACCGACTTTGACAGTTCGCAAATAGGTAAAGTGCGAGTCTATCAATTTATTAATAATCAATGGACTCAAAAAGGTAATACAATCCTCGGACAAGCAGAGCGAGACGAATTTGGCTTTAGAGTTAACGTATCTTCAGCGGGAGATATTCTAGCGATATCAGCACCAGCTTCGAATGTAGTTGTTGTTTATAAATTTACTGACGGAGTTTGGTCGCAAGTTGGAGATGCCCTGTTTGGAGAGAATGCGGGTGATAGTTTTGGCTCTTCGCTAAGCCTTTCAAAAAGTGGGAATTGGATTGCAGTAGGAGCGAGACGTTATACCGGCGGAAGTAGTGTAGGTCGTGCTTATGTGTTTGAGAACCAGAATGATGTTTGGACACCAATTGATGCTCCTATGCCTGGGGTTTCCAACGGCGACCAATTTGGATTTTCAGTAGCTATTTCTCAAGACGGTTCTCGAGTTGTTGTGGGAGCTGTAAACAATGATATTGCAGGAAGTAATGCGGGCCAAATTCGTGTATTTGAAAATAGCACGCTTTCAACTTCTGATTTTCAAAGCCATGCGGTTACATTTTATCCGAATCCCGCAACAGACTTAGTAAACTTTTCTTCCATAAATAGTATCGACAACATTACGGTTTATAACCTATTGGGTCAGAAAGTTTTCGAAAAAAGGATTAATTCAACAGATTTCAGCATGGATATTAGTTCGTTATCGAAAGCTACCTATCTCGTTGAAATTAAGATTGATAGTGCATTACAAACTTTGAAATTAGTTAAAAATTAAATGAAGTTTAAAAACTAGGAATCGTGAGAAAGTTACATATAATTGCGATTGTAATTTTATCACTTAATGCGGGTTCCGCGCAAACATTAGGTTTTACTTTTTGAAATTGAGAACCGCCACTACAATCAAGTTTGCAAAGGAGTACTATTTATTTGTCGAATTAGCATTGAATTCATTTCTGCGCTTTTTTTCTGTTTGGAAAAGTTGCAAGACGAACGTGGAAAAGCAAACAGCCAACGATTTTTGAGTTAATGTAATTAGTTATATGTTACTTTTCTGATTTTAATTTTTTTTTTGGCATATCTGTCTTTTGGCAGATATGCTTTTTTTTGGAAAGTACACGCGCACCGCAAAATCTCCCGACTTCGAGGTTCATTTGAAAAGCACACTAACTTTTAAATCGCACTAACATGTGACTAAATCAAAATGAGCGATCTGCCAAATATTTTTAATCGAACTCAGGTTTTGAGTAGCTATTCCCGCTGTTCGCTATAGTCCTCGTAAAATACGGCAGGTTCACTCGCGCAGCATTCGGCTTCTGAGGTCGCCGTTTGCTTCGCGGTTCACCTAGCCGTCTTTTCCTCCGGGCTGCCGCTGCCATCGGGGCTAGGGCATACGTTACCAAAAATTAGTGGAAAAATACCTATAAGTAGGTATAAAGGAAGACTATTTAATTTTTAGTTTTGAAGTGAAAGTATCCATATCACTGGTATACGTGCTTTTTACATTAAGTTCCAAAGTACACCGTGTGTAGTATGATTTCAATAAAACCATTAATTGAATTTTAAAATGAAAAATTCGGAGTTCAAAAAGCAAATCAATTCACTTCCTGCGGATAGTTTATTGCGTAATCATGTTTATGTTTTTAAATTACCCGCGGAAGATTATAATGCTGGTTTTGATATTGTTGGTTTACACAAGTTCGTATTAGAGAAGAGTACCAAATGGAACCTCAGTAGAAACATCCCTGAGTTTTCAACATCGATCAACTTTTTTAAAAATTTGGTTAATATCATTGAGGCTGTCGTTTCTTCCGTTGATGAGTTTAATTTGCTTAACAAGCATCGAAACCTGATAAATAATCTGGACAGAATTAGCAACCAAGTTTTTCTTCCAGATTCTGCTAGGATAATATTTTTATTGAATATTTACAACAATCATAACCAATATTTTCAGGGGGCATTTGCAGCTCTTAATGGTTCTTTAGATTATGGGGATTTTGGAAATATTGACTATTTCAACGGCGCTATATTGGCTAGTAAGTTTGCAATAAACGATATCGAGATTATTGATCGTGGTGAAGCAGAAACAAAATCATTCAGACAGATTAAATCCGATTTTGATTTAGAACGTACAGAGTTATTGATTGACTTCGAAAGTACCATTGCAAGTACAAAAGATGAGGCAAAAAAACGAATCGATTATCTAAAGGATTTAACGAATTCTTGGAATAAACATTTCAATGACCAGCTTGAAAGCCTACAGAAGTCCGCAGATGAGAAATTCGAAACAAGCGATTTAAAAGCTGATGAACTTTTAAAAAAAGCTCTTAAGAAGAAAATACAATTAGAGCAAACTTTTCGCGAAGATATGCGTTTTCAGGCGCCATCGGAATATTGGAAAGAAAGAGCGGCTTACTTAAATAAAGAAGGTAAAAAGTTTATGTTGTGGTTGATTTTTCTAATAGTTATCAGTGCTGGTATTTTGTTTGGTTTATTATTACTTACACCTGAAGATTTATTATTAAATGTTTTCTCAGGTAGTTTAAGTAAGGCAATTCGTTGGTCAATACTTTTTATTATGCTTATTTCAATACTGTTTATCGGTATTCAAGCGTTGAAGAAAGCGATGTTTTCAAGCTTCCATTTAGCGCGAGACGCAG
The DNA here is from genome assembly GCA_943371725.1 of Pseudanabaena sp. UWO311. Classification (GTDB taxonomy): domain Bacteria; phylum Bacteroidota; class Bacteroidia; order Flavobacteriales; family Flavobacteriaceae; genus Flavobacterium. Next base: position 3,691 of record CALRVY020000038.1, read on the forward strand.
AAGAGCGAGAAAAATTAACCGTATTTTATTTATCACTCATAAAGAATAGCACTATTACACAAGAAGATCGTAGTATGGTTTTACAATCATTGTTTAGTAGAACCGACACCGGAATGTTAAAAGAAGAGGCTAATCCGACAATGCCAGGAATAATAGATAAAATTAGGAGCTGATAATTTCATGCTCCCCGCGCTCCCCAAACTCCCCCGACTTTGAGGTTAACATAAAAATACGATAGCAAAGAAACGTACTCCCCAAACTCTCTCCGCCTCGCGCTTCGCAAAGTCTCCCGACTTTGAGGCCGCCATTAACAACACGCTCACCACACCCGCACGTTCCCTCTCCACACTCAGCCCTTTCCCACCCCTCAGTATCCACCAAAACCCACCCCAGCAACCCTTACCCCTTATCGAAAAAATTCTACAACGCTCGTTTGTTACGATGTCCGAACATTTGATAATTTTAGGTTATAATTTTAAAACATATTACTATGTCGAACCTAACAAACAATCGATTGAGCGTTACCGCTACTGCGGCGCAGCTTACCGCTGTTAAGAACGCCTTAGGAACCATTAACACCAGCTTGCCTTTTTTGGTAGGTTTAACAGCCGAGGAGCGTGCAGCATTGCCCACCATCGATGTAAACAACAAAACCTTTACCGAAGATGCTATTAATGCCGGAGTAAACAACCCCACATTAATCCCTTCGTATGTGTCGGTTGCCAATATGCAGAGCGATATGACGCTCTTTTCGCAACTCGACGAGGTCATTCAGCTTACGCGCCAACTGCTCGAAAAGCTCGAAGACACGCAAATGCTGGCCGGCAGCGAGGCATACACTTCGGCACTTACGCTCTACAAACTCTTCGGATCGGCCGCCGATGCCGGTGTACCAGGCACCGATGCCATTTACAACCAACTGCGCACCCGCTTTGCCGGACAAGGAGGTCGCTTAGCACCCGCAAGCAATCCTGCGCAGTAAACGGTAAATCGACCACGCAAACCAAACCGCTTCCGAAACTAAGCGGTTTTTTTATGCGCCAATTTTTATCGAAAAATTCGGACCATATTAACATATGTACGTATACAGACGTATATAACTTAGTCGGGCACCTAGTTTAGTATGCCTCGCTATAAGTTTATGAGGTCGGCGACCTATTTAATTACGTTTTAAACTCATAAAATAGAGTCGGCGTATCAGTTTACTTGGTCGCCGACCTATTAAACTAGGTGCGCGACCCATATAGAATGGTAGGCGACCCTCATAACTAGGTCGCGCACCTACTCAACTTAGTAGCCGACTAAGTTTGCTACGTACAGATACGTACAAAATTTCGATTTAAAGTAGTAAAAACAGCAAGAAAAAAATATATTTGTCACAAAAACAAGCTTTTATGAATTCTAGAGTCAATAAGTATCAATTACGAAAAGAGACGGATGCACCGCATTTAGGAAACTTTGTGCAATGGCATATCGAGCAAAACAAAATTGTAAAGCGGGGCTTAGCCGAGGCTTTACATGTTATACCTACCACGTTTAATCAGTATTTCCGGCAACATTCGCTGCAATTCACCATCCTTTGGCGCATTTCGCAAGCCCTACAGCACAACTTCCTGATGGAACTCGGCGAGAAGTGGCTCAAAATTCCGTACCAAACCCAAAAGGAAATCGACCTTCAAAACCAACTCGACCAAAAAAACACCGAAATCGATTTGCTCAAAGCGCAGTTGCAGGTTTTTAGGGAGATACATGGGGTGAAGTAGTCTCGATAGCTATCGGGATCTATGATTTCACCACTTTACGTATCTTTTTTGGGGAAGTTAGAGGCTAGAAGCTAGAAGTTAGACTTCGATGAATGCGCCATTTTACGTATCATTTTCCCTCCCGAACCAGCGTTTCGTTGGTGCCAGAGCTTGTCGTCGATTTAACCGCAAAGTTCGCTAAGGTTTTCGCAAAGTTCGCAAAGGGAAATTTTTCCATTTTTTCCATTTTTTCCATTTTTTCCATTTTTTCTATTTTTTAGCTCCTTCCGTCTGTTCGCTCTAGTCCGCAAAAAATACGCCTCGTTCAGGCGGCACGTGCCGGGCTTCTTGGGTCGCCCACACCTACCGCTTCACGTAGTCGTATTTTTCTTACGGGCTGCCGCTACCATCCGGGCTAGGAAAATCGTTACTAACGCTTGGTGGAAAAATACCTATAAGTAGGTAGTTTTTACATTATGAAATCATCTAAATTAGCAAGGTATAAAAAGGCAAATCTTTTTATAATTGAGATAATGGGGAGAGCTTTTGTAATTGGGGAGTTGGTGGTAAGTATAAATAGCCGACCTGCAAGTAGCACCTTGAGGTTTTCCGGCATACGAGTCAACGATCAAAAAGTCAGAAAAGCCGATTTTCAACAATACGCGAACAGAAACACCAACAATAAATTAACTTTACGACTTAAATAGATATAGACAATTTAAATGAGTGAGGAATATAAAAGAATACTAGAAGCCCAACTTTGGAACATTGCCAATACGCTACGTGGCAAAATGAATGCAGACGAATTTCGAGACTACATTTTGGGGTTCATTTTCTATAAATACCTGAGCGAAAAGATGAATATTTTTGCTGACGAAATTTTGAAACAAGACGGCATTAAGTTCAAAGACATAACACCAAAGACCGAAAACGGCGCAGCATTTATTGAAGCAATCAAGGAGGAAGCATTGGAGAAATTGGGTTATTTTTTAAGACCCGATGAGCTTTTTACAGAAGTTGCTAAACGTGGCAGAGGCGACAATGAAGATGATGTTGACAAATTTGACGAGAGCAAAACCAATTTCATTTTAGAGGACTTACAAAAAATCTTGATTAATATCCAGTTGAGTACTATGGGTACTGAAAGCGAAGAAGATTATGAAAATCTTTTTGAGGATATGGATTTGAACAGTTCTAAATTGGGCAAAACTCCCGAAGCAAGAAATGCAATCATTGCAAAAGTGCTAACGCACCTTGACAAAATTGATTTCAAGTTAAATGACCTTAACGAAGTTGATGTTTTGGGTGATGCCTACGAATACTTGATTGGACAATTTGCCAGTGGAGCAGGAAAAAAAGCAGGTGAATTTTATACACCGCAACAAGTTTCTTCAATACTTGCAAAACTCGTTACAACAGGAAAACAAAAACTAAAATCGGTTTATGACCCAACTTGTGGTTCGGGTTCTTTGTTGCTTCGTGTGGCAAGAGAAGTAGAAGATGTAGGCAATTTTTACGGACAAGAAATGAACCGTACTACGTACAACCTTGCCCGAATGAATATGATTTTGCACGGGGTACATTACCGCCAATTTGATATTAAGCAAGACGACACGCTCGAACACCCACAGCACATAGACAAGCAATTTGAAGCCATTGTAGCCAATCCACCATTTTCGGCTCAATGGAGTGCAAACCCCTTATTTACAAGTGACGACCGTTTTAGCCAATACGGAAGACTAGCACCAAGTAGCAAAGCCGACTTTGCTTTTGTGCAACATATGATTTACCATTTGGCCGACAATGGCACAATGGCAATTGTATTGCCTCACGGGGCGCTGTTTCGTGGTGGTGCAGAGCAGCACATTCGCAAGTATTTGATTGAAAACAAAAACTTTTTAGATGCCGTGATTGGCTTACCAGCCAATATATTTTACGGTACAAGCATTCCAACTTGTATTTTGGTTTTCAAAAAGTGTAGAGAAAACCCTTATGATATTTTATTTATTGATGCTAGTCAAAACTTTGAAAAAGTAAAAACCCAAAACGTATTGCGTAAGCAAGACATTGATTTAATCATTGATACTTACCTCAACAGAACCGAAACAGCCAAGTACAGCCGTAAAGCAGCCATTCATGGCGACTCAGACAGTATTGCTAAAAACGATTACAACTTAAACATACCTCGCTATGTAGATACGTTTGAAGCCGAAGAAAATATAGACATTGAAGCCATTGCGGCAGCAATAAAAGCACTGGATGAAACTATTGCAACAACTGACAAAACCATTGCAGAGTTTTGTGCTGAATTGAATATCTCAACACCTTTTTAAAAATGGATAAGCAAATGAATAGCCCACAATTGCGATTTCCTGCATTTAAAGGAGAATGGACAAGAAATAATTTTGGCGATATTGTCAAAATAAATCAAGGGTTACAAATTCCAATATCTGAAAGATTTCTTGAACAAGTTGAAGATTCACATTTCTATATAACGAATGAATTTTTAAGAGATAATTCTGAAAAGAAATATTTCATTAAAAATCCTCCAAAATCTGTAATCTGTACAAAGGATGATATTTTAATGACTCGGACAGGTAATACAGGAATGGTCGTTACCAATATTGAAGGAGCGTTTCATAACAATTTTTTCAAGATAGCATATCCGCAGAATGTTGTTAAGGGTTTTTTATATAACTTCTTAAAATTACCAAACACTCAAAAACAGATAGTTAGATTAGCGGGTACTTCAACAATTCCAGATTTAAACCATTCGGATTTTTACAAGATTGAATTTGTTTTTCCAAATCCGAATGAACAAAAGCAAATTGCCGATTTTGTATATTATATTGACGAAAAACTCCAAGCCCTCAAAAAGAAACACCGCCTTTTAGAGCAATATAAAAAAGGCGTAATGCAAAAACTATTTTCGCAAGAACTGAGATTCAAAGATGAGAATGGAAATGATTTTCCAGAGTGGGAAGTGAAGAAGTTGGGGGAGGTATTGAGCATTCCAGAAAAAATTAAACCAGAAAAAATTGAAAAAAATAAACTATTAACTGTTAAGCTTCATCTAAAAGGGTTGTTTAAAAACGGAAGTACTGAGGGGTTATCTATCGGTTCAACCAACTATTTTGTAAGGAAAAAAGGGCAATTCATTTACGGAAAGCAAAATTTATTTAACGGAGCTTTTGGTATTGTATCAGAAGAATTTGATGGCTTTTTAACTTCAGGTGACGTTCCTGCATTGGATATAGATTACTCAAAATTGAATTCAATGTTTCTATTAAGTTTTTTGGGTAGAGAAATATTTTATAAAAAATTAGAAGAAATAGCAAGTGGTTCAGGCAGCAAACGGATTCACGAGAATATTTTTTTGAATGTTGAAATTCCAATTCCCTGCCTCGCAGAACAAACCGCCATCGCTAATTTCCTATATGCCCTCGATGAAAAAATAAACCAAACCCAAACCCAAATAGAAAAAATGGAGGTTTGGAAAAAAGGGTTGTTACAAAAAATGTTTATGTAATAAAAACCAATGTAATGGCAATAACTTTGAAAAATGTTTACAGAATTCAAAAAGAGTTTCTATATTTGCACCAACAGTACCTGTGTTGCTTCCCATCAGAACAGCTCACGGGTCTTTCTTTTTTATAGGGTTTGCCACAAAATTAATACACCTCTTCTGCCGCTCCACGAGGCACACTAAAGGGGTCTTTTCTTTTAATAACACTTTGTACAATGGCTAAACCTTCATATTCCATACAACAACAGATTGCTTTACTACAAAGCAGAGCAATGCAATTTAGAAACATTGCAGATGCTCCCCATTTTTTAAGTAATATCAGTTATTACCGATTAAAAGGATATTGGTGGGAGATGCAGGACGATAAAGTAAATCATCATTTCGCCCCGAATAGTTATTTTGAAGATGTAATTGATTTTTACAATTTCGACAGGCATTTCAGGCTAATTGTATTTAATGCCATAGAAAGAATTGAAATTGCGTTAAGAACAAAATTAATTTATCACTTATCGCAATCTTATGGCTCGCATTGGTATTTAACACCTGCTATATTTCAGGACCCAAAAAGATTTACTTCTTTTTTAGGAAAAATCAACATGGATATGAGTAATAGCAGTGAAGAATTTATTGTAAAACATTTTTATAATCATCCTAACGAGCTACCCGAAAGTTGGAAAGCTCTTGAAGTATTAACATTAGGTACTTTATCAAAATTGTATAGTAATTTAAAACATCAGCTTCCAGAGAAAAATAAAATTGCAAACGAATTTGGATTGAATAATCAAAAATACTTAGTGAGTTGGTTATTAACCATCACAGTAATTAGAAATATAATAGCCCACCATAGCAGATTATGGAATAGAGTAATAATCAATAAATATGATTGGCCTCAAACTTCACCAAAACCTATATTAAGTTATATCCCAAACAATCATCAACGCAGAAAGATATTTCCAATTCTTTCTGCCATTATTTATTTAAATGATGAAATAAGCCCAGGTCATCAAATTAAACAAGAACTTTTTAGCCTATTTGCAAAATTCCCTAATGTACAATTAAGCAAAATGGGATTCCCTGCAAATTGGCAAAACGAACCTATCTGGAAATAATATGAGCAGACAATCCGAACAAATACTCGAAGAACAACTCATTGCCCAATTACAAAAATTGGGTTACAAGTATATTGTAATCAATAGTGAAAGTGATTTATTGCTCAACCTGAAAGGGCAATTAGAGAAACACAATCAATCTGCCCTTTCCAAAACAGGAAACGAACAACTTACCAAAACAGAATTTGAGAAGATTGTAAACCTATTGAGCAAAGGTTCGGTTTTTGAAAAAGCCAAAATGCTTCGCCAAAAACAACACCTTGTTCGGGATAATGGCAACAACTTGTATTTTGAATTTCTGAATGTAGAACATTGGTGTCAAAACCAATATCAAGTAACCAACCAAGTAAGCCAGGAAGGGAAATTTAAAAACCGCTACGATGTAACAATTCTCATAAACGGTTTGCCTTTGGTTCAAATAGAACTCAAACGAAGAGGATTAGAATTAAAAGAAGCCTTCAATCAAATCAACCGTTATCAAAGACATTCGTTTGGTGCAAACGCAGCTTTGTTTCAGTATGTACAGATTTTCATCATCAGCAACGGAGTAAATACAAAGTATTACGCCAACAACAGAAACCAAAGTTTTAAACAAACATTCTATTGGACTGATGTAAACAACAAACGATTGTCCAATATCTTAAATGGCTTTACTGATACGTTTTTAGAGCCTTGCCATTTGAGCAAAATGATATGCAAATACATTGTACTGAACGAAGCCTATAAAATACCAATGGTGTTGCGTCCGTATCAATTTTATGCAGTGGAAGCCCTCATTGAACGAGTAAAAAACTCCACTAAAAACGGTTATATATGGCACACCACAGGTTCGGGCAAAACCTTAACCAGTTTTAAAGCCAGTCAGATTTTAATGGCCTTGCCACAAGTACACAAAGTGGTTTTTGTGGTGGATAGAAAAGATTTGGATTACCAAACAACCAAAGAATTTAACAGCTTTCAAGAAGGTTGTATTGACGGAACAGACAACACCCAAAACTTAGTAAAGCAATTTACAGGCACATACGTTGACAAAAAAGGCGAAGCCAAAAACTCCAAACTTATTGTTACCACTATTCAAAAGCTAAACACAGCCATTAGCAAGTTGAAGTATGAGGCAAAAATGGCAGAACTAAAAGACAAACGTATCATTTTCATTTTTGACGAATGCCACCGAAGCCAATTCGGAGATACACACAAACGCATTAAAGAATTCTTCAATAATGCTCAAATGTTTGGTTTTACAGGCACACCCATTTTTGCGGACAATGCAGCCAAAAACGAACACGGAAAAAGAACTACCAAAGATTTATTTGAAGATTGTTTGCACAAATATGTAATAACAGATGCAATCAAAGACGAAAACGTTTTAAAGTTCTCTGTTGAATATGTGGGCAGATATAAACACAAAGACGGACGAGAAACCAATATTGATATTGAAGTAGAAGACATTGACACCAAAGAGTTGATGGAAGATGAAACCCGTTTAGAAAAAATAACGGATTACATTATTGCACACCACAACCGCAAAACCCAAAGTCGAGAATTTACTGCAATGTTTTGTATCAATAATGTGACTACACTTATCAAGTATGTTGATTTATTCAAAAAGAAAAAAGCAGCAGGATTACATAATTTAAACATTGCTACTATTTTCAGCTACGGAGCAAATGAAGATGATCCAAATGCAAACGGCTTTATCAACTTTGAGGAAAATTATGATAGCGTTGATTTTAATGTAGTAGCAGAAAAAAGCAGTGAATACGGTACTAACGAACATAGTAGAGACAAGTTAGAAGAGTACATACAGGATTACAACAAGCTTTTTGGCGACAACTTCACTACAAAAGACAGTCAGAGTTTTTACAACTATTACAACGACATTTCAAAGAAAGTTAAGGAACGTAAAATTGATATTTTAGTAGTTGTGAATATGTTCCTAACAGGATTTGACAGCCCAACATTAAATACATTATATGTTGATAAAAACTTAAGATATCACGGACTAATTCAAGCATACAGCCGTACAAACAGAATATTAAACGAGCAAAAAAGCCAGGGCAATATTGTTGCGTTCCGCAATTTGAAAAACCGCACAGACGAAGCCATTACCTTATTTAGTAACAAAGAAGCTATTGAAGTAATCATCATGAAACCTTATGAAGATTACACAGCCAAATTTGATGAAGCGTTTGAGCATTTAATTTCATTAACGCCAACTACTGAAAGCGTTGATGATTTGGAGACCGAAGATGACGAACTTGAATTTATAAAGGCATTCCGAGATTTGATGAGAATAAAAAATATTCTCAGCGCTTTTTCAGACTTCAAATGGATGGACTTAAAAATGACCGAACAACAATTTGAAGACTTCAAAAGCAAGTATCTTGACCTTTACGACAAAGTAAAAAGCAACCATCAAAAAGAGAAAGTTTCCATTTTGGAAGATGTAGACTTTGAATTAGAGTTAATCCACCGTGACGAAATCAATGTTGCTTATATCATTCAACTTTTAATCAAACTCAAAGCACAAGCACAAAAAGACACGACCAAAGCCGAGCAAGAAATATTCAACTTGTTAAGCACTGAAACGACTTTGCGTAGCAAACGAGAATTGATAGAGAAATTTATCAAAGAGAATTTGCCAGTAATTGTGGACACAGATGAAGTTGCTCCAGAGTTTGACAAGTTTTGGAACGCAGAACAACAAAAAGCATTTAACAAACTTGTAGAAGAAGAAAAACTATCAGCGGACAGGACAGAAAAACTCATTGAGGACTATCTATTTGCAGAACGACCACCATTGAGAGACGAAGTGTTGGAACTCATTGCCGGTGCAAAACCAAGTCTACTTGAACGCAAAAAATTAGGCGACAGAATTTTGAAACGGATAGTTGATTTTGTAGAAACATTTATTAATGGAATGACAAACTAATATGATTAACTGGTTATTTAGATTATTCCTTGCATTTAATTCAACATCATTGTTGCTAGTAGTGTATTGGATAAAATCTGGAATAACCTTGCCAATATTGCCCCCATGCTTCCATATCCCAAATTATGTTTCATATCTCATTTACATTCTTGGAATGCTTTTTTTAACTTTCCTGAGTTTGTTTTGTTCAAAGCTCCTAGGAAAAGATGCTATGAATCCGGGAGACATCGAGAATGTGGAATATGCAAATGATGCCTTTCTGCCAAGTTACTTGGGATATTTCTTTGTGGCACTTGATGTTCCTAACTATGAAACACTTTGTTTTGTTTATCCGCTAATTTTCGTCTTTACTTTTTTATCGCAGACACTATATTTTAATCCATTGTTCCTAATTTTTGGTTATCACTTTTATAACCTGACTACAGCGAATAATGTGAGAGTGTTTATGATAACAAAAAAGAAATTCAAAGACCCTAAGACAATTAGTTTTCCGAGTCTAAAACGGATAAACGACTTTACATTCATTGACAACGAAGAATAGAAAATATGAACCATTTAATAGCAAAAACAAGGGGTAGGAACGGTGATTACTTTAAAGTAATTTCCGATGAACAAATATTTGAACTTCCTGACGATTTAGATAATCCCGTAGAATATGAAGCAGACCACAAATTGGACGAGGACAGTTGGTTTGCAATTACTGAATTTTCGGAGAAAGAGTACTGCATAGATTTTCTTACGAGACGTTTTGTATCTGCGGACTACAGACAGCTACCACAAGCGAGCTATACAAATATTGACTTTCTTTGTGCTTATCAAGGCGGTGTTTACTACTTTCAGAAAATCTCTAGTAAACAACTAATACAGAGGAAATGGTTTAATATTTCAGCAGAACCAACTTTGTATGACAACACACCGATAATCGTAATTGACGAGTATGCTGATGCCATTTATGTTAAGAACGAAGACACTCTTTACTTTAAAAACTTGGCTTCAATTTCAAGTATATTCAAAGGAATTGACATTTTATTCAGAGAAGCCACACAACAAGAAACCGAAGAGTTTTTAGAAAATGATTTTATTAGTCTTTCCGTAGATTACACAGCGGAAAATGTGAAAAAGGCAAATAGAAAACGAATTGCTTTGGCACAAGCTACATTGCAGACATTTAACCGCAGACAGAAAAAGCAAATTTTCAGCTACATCAGAGAATATTGCGAAGACTTAGAATTTGATGAGGATGCAGAAAACTTTTCTATATCAAACGAAGATGACTTAAAGAAACTGCTTTACGGTATCGAGCAACGTTACTACACGACAAGAATTGGAAATGAAAAGAGATTGGCTAATTCAATAACAACGGTATGACAAAGACAATAAGCCAACGCACAAAAGCACACACATTGCCAAGTCGCTCTAGCCGACCCGCAAGCCAAAACTTGGCAAAGAGTGTGTTTGCCCAACCGCACGACCAAACCGACCGACAACCAAAAGGATGAAAGAGAACACCGATCGCACAACATCACCTATACGCAAGCAGGGGTTTCGTGCTTCGTAGGACAGAAAAGTACTAAATTTGAAGTTCAGTTCTTCGCAGGAAGTGAATTGGTGAAAAACCATGCCTGCGTATATCTGAGAACCGTCATACGTCAGTTTGGCGGAACGGATAAAAACGAAAAAATTATTGAACAAATAAAAACGAAAAATTATGAAAGAATGGTTTAAATATGAGTTTGGATATGTAAATATCGATTCAGAAAATTTATTTTTAACAAATTCTGGAAATTGGAGTGAAACAAAAAATCTGACTGAAAAAACTAAAAAAGTTTCAGGCAAAAACGACAATAAAAGTTCATCAATAATTGGCTTTATAATAATTGTCTTTTGTGTTTTTGCATTTATGATTTATAAAAGTATTTTAAGTGGAAAAATTGGATTAACTCTAATTATTTTAACCATTGGTGGAGGTTATAAGTTTTATCAATTTTTAAAGACAGAAATTGGTGCAAAATTTAAAATTCCATTAAAAAAAATAACAGAAATACATATTCTTGAAAAAAGTGTTGAAATTAAATTCTTTGATGGAGAAGGATTAAAAGCAAATTACTTACTAAATAATATTGATGAAAAAGGAAAAAATATAATGAATTCAATTAAAAATATAGAAAAAATAATAGAATAAATAGAAAACCGAACGCACAACAGCCGTAACAGTTGCATAACTATCATTTTCCCGTGCTCCGCAAAGTCTCCCGACTTTGAGGTTAACATAAAAATACGATAGCAAAGAAACGTACTCCCCAAACTCTCTCCGCCCCGCACTCCCCAAAATCTCCCAACTTCACGGTTCATTTTTAAAGTACCCTAACTTTTAAATCGCACTAACATGTAACTAATTTAATATCGGTGATTTGAAAAAGATTTTTAATCCAACTTAGGTTAGTAGTTTTTTCCACAGGTTATTATACTTTTGAAAAGTCCTATAAATTAGCTTTCTTAGTACCAAAGTTGATTTATAGCGATTTGCAATTAAACCTAAAAAATATTTTTATGAAGTTCTTTCTAACCGTTAAGCATTGGCAGTTGTTTATTTTGCAATTTGCACTTCCTTTTCTTTTGCAAACAATACTAATTACCGCGTTTATTGTCTTTCGAGAGCCTTTGCAAGTATTATATTTCTTTCCTTTTTTGATATTGCTAATTCTTTTTAATCATTACGGTTGGACCTATACGATTACTGTAAATTTGTATCGGAAATTACCTGAGTCAGTTTCGTTAAGGTTAACACATTTTAAATTCTTTTTCTTTTTTCCTGCCATTTACCTTACCGTTTTACTTCTTTCTGTCTTTTTATTTATCAATAGTGATTTTTCAATTGAAGAATCTTGGCCGTTCGTAGCAATTTTGTTCATCATTCCATTACATTTATTTGCTATTTTCTGTAATTTCTATTGTTTGTATTTTACTGCAAAAACTTTAAAATCAGTTGAGTTAGAGAGAGAGGCGCGCTTCAGCGATTACGCTTCGGAATTTATTTTACTTTGGTTTAGTATTGTTGGTATTTGGATTATACAACCGCGAATAAATAAAATTTTTGATCCGACTGCTAATGCGAAAGATCATGCAGAATTAGGTCAATAATTTTTGAGTTTTTCAGTTATGATTACTGAAAGGCATTCATACACTTATGTTTGAGTGTTTTTAATTTAAACCATCATTGTTATGAAAACAACAGCAATTTTTTTGTTGGGTTGTGTGCTTTTTCTGAATAGTTGTAAAAGGCAGGACGCTCAGGTACAAGACGATTTTCTAATTGAAACAGAAAAAACGATGAGCAAGAAATTTCCGCCGGTACAAAATCTACAGAATTACAAACAGACCAAGGTTTTAGCAACTTTAGAAGATTCTCTTCAGGAAGGTTTTAACTCGGTTTACTGTGTTTCACTTTTATACGCTTGGGATGAGCTAAAGAAAACGCTTAATGAGCCTATAGTTGTTGATCCGTATGCAACGCAGTTACTAGCTTTAAATCGTTCGAAGTCGCAGCAAAATGTGCAAAGTACGAAAGATGTTACATTTATAACTGACTTAAATGCTTACCGAGTAAAAGTGTTTGCAAACTTTAAAAAGTCTTTACCATTTTCCTACGAATTTGAAGATTTCTCTTCCGAAGAAAATCAGCAAAAAGAACGATTGAAATTCAATAATACTGCGGTCGAATCTTTTGGAGGTATAGGATATGACTTTCGCCTAGCTATTTATACAGAAATTTTATATTATAATTCCGACAATGATTTTGCTATAACGCTAACCCCAAGAGATTATAGGCATGAAATCGTCCTTTATATGCCAACTCAAAAATATGAATCGATGGAGAACTTACTGTCCGACTTCGAGTCGAAACTACAACAAGGTCTTAAAGAAAAGAAAGATAAAGAAAAAGCATGGAAGTTTGAAATAAATGGAAAAGACGAGTTATTTATACCCAAGATTAGATTCAATATAGAAGCTGATTTTAGTAATCTGATAGGTTCTAAATTTTGGGCCGGTAATAAAAATTATTTTTTGAAAGAAGTTACCCAGCAAAATGCTTTCTTTCTCGATCAAACAGGAGCAGGAATTGAGTCGATTGTAGAATTAGAAGCGCCCGCATGCGAGGAAGCTCTGGAGAAAACCCCGCCAAAGCAAAAGCGGCATTTTAATAAAACTTTTTTCTTGATGATAAAGAAGAAAACAAGCAAGCGACCTTATTTTGCCGTTTGGGTTGCAAACACTGAACTTTTAGTGAAAGAATAGTGAAATAGCTGCGAAGTTTCATACGCGCTTGGCAAAATCTTCCGACCTGAGCTTGTCGAAGGCTTTTTTAGAAGCTAGAAGCTAGACACGAGTCCCGATAGCTATCGGGATAGACTTCGATGATTTCACCACTTTACGCATCATTTTCCCTCCCGAACCAGCGTTTCGTAGCTGCCAGAGCTTGTCGCGCACTTAACCGCAAAGTTCGCAAAGATTTACGCAAAGTTCGCAAAGGGGAATTTTTTCCTCTTCTTACTTCCGATAGCTATCAGAATTCCTTTATTTCGCTTCTTTCCATTTTTTCGCTTCCGATAGCTATCGGAATTCTATTCTTTTAATTTTTTCTATTTCTTTTCCGGGTGAGCGACAGCAGCGGCATCCTTTTAGGCGTTACGGAATTTCCAGTATTTTTCGCCTAAAAGATATAGCGGATGGCGCGACGGCGGTTCGGTGAAACGTTTGCGAAGCGGTATGATTGCACCGCCGGCACCCCCAAAAAAAGACAATAATTAGCGATAAAACGACTATAAAACGGTTCTCTTTTTTAAATGGCGAGTGGTGCAACTTTTACATCTTTTGTAGTTTTCCATAATCGAATACCAACTGACAAAAAGCTACTACGCCGAGTTTGAAAGAACTGTCGTCGAGCGTAAACTCGGGCGTGTGATGCGGACCGGCAGTTTTAGGATCTTGTCCTTTGGGCATGCCGCCGAGAAAAAAGAATAATCCGGGAACTTTTTCCGCGAAGAACGAAAAGTCTTCCGAACCGGTTTTTGCGGGAATCAGTTTTACCTTTTCGGCACCGGCAGCCTTTTTCAAGCTGGGTAGCATACGCTCGGTTAGCGAAATATTATTAAACGTAACGGGATATTTCACTGAGAACGGAAGTTCGACCAAGGCGGTAGCTCCGGCAGCTTCGGCTGTTTTTTCGGCAATCTGACGTATGCGACTGTAGATCAGCTGCTCGTCGGCTTCCGTAAACGCACGTACGTTGCCAATTAGTTCCACTTGTTCGGAAATGATGTTGTGTCTGTTACCTCCGTGGATGGCGCCAACAGTAACTACAGCGGCATTTTCAGTTAGGTTTACGTTGCGACTCACAATGGTTTGGAGCGCAGTTACAATTTGTGCCGCGACGGGAATCGGATCAACAGCTAACCAAGGTTGCGATCCATGGCTGGCCTTGCCTTTAACGGTGATTTTAAAATCGCCCACTCCCGCCATTATTCCGGCTGGTCGGTAGGTAATTGTACCGGTTTCGATCATCGAATCCATGTGTAATCCAAAAACAACAGCTACTTTCGGGTTTTCGAGCACACCTTCCTTAACCATAAGCTTTGCACCGCCTTCTTCGCCTTTTGGTGTTCCTTCTTCGGCAGGTTGAAAGATGAATTTTACTGTTCCCGCCAGTTCATTTTTCATCGAAGCGAGTACTTCGGCAACACCCATCAGAATGGCTACGTGCGCGTCGTGTCCGCATGCGTGCATCACCGCTGTCTCCGCTCCGTTGTATTGCGCACGTACTTTGGAGGCAAAGGGTAAGTTATTTCGTTCCTCGACGGGCAGTGCATCCATATCGGCACGAAGCGCTATTACCGGGCCGGGTTTTGCGCCTTTCAAAATTCCAACGACGCCGGTTACACCAACACCGGTTTTTACTTCGATGCCGAGTGCTCGTAAGTGAGCTGCAATAAGCGCCGCTGTGCGTACTTCGCGATTTCCTAATTCTGGATTTTGGTGAATATCCTGACGCCAGGCAATTACCTTCGATTCGATTTCGGAAGCTCTCCGATTGAGTTCGTCGGTAAGCTTATTCTTTTGTCCATAAACTGTGGCAGTGAAAAAGGCTAAGACAAAAAGCAGACACAGATTTTGTTTGATATTCATAAAGACTTGTTTTCAAATAGGTGCAGGTGAGCAGGTTTGAT
>CALRVY020000039.1:0-19179 GCA_943371725.1 Pseudanabaena sp. UWO311
AATTAAAAATTTGGGCACAATTTACCAGGTATTAAACGGGTTTTCAGCTATAAAAGCATTGTAATACCGCGAATCTCCGGTAACTTCTTCACCCAACCAATCGGGGCGCTCAAAAGGCTCGTCGGCGCGTTCCAATTCAATTTCAGCGATAAATAAACCGGCATTTGCACCTTCAAAAACGTCGACTTCAAACGTGTGCTTTCCAACAGGAATCAGGTGTCGCACTTTGTAAATTGGCTCTGGCAAAGAAAGTTTTAGCACCTCCAGGGCATCGGCCAACGGAATTTCCTTTTCCCATTCGTACCTACTCGAACCGTCTTCCGAAGAAACGCCTTTAATGGTCAAAAAACCTTTGTCGTCTTTCGTTCGAACACGCACAGTTCGCGCCGGATCTGTACTCAAATAGCCCTGCGCGATCCGATACGAACGCACAGCTTGTTCCAAACAACTCAACTCATTTACCAAAAATTTTCGTTCTATTTCAATCATCTTTTTATTTGGGCGTTGCGCCGCTAAAAAATTCGTTACCCCAAAATGTTAGCAACTGCGGCGCCGGGTGCTCTGCTTTAGTCCTCGCCATTACGCTATCGCTTCACGGCTGTGGGCTATCGCTGCCGCCCCCTAACGCGGGCAATCGTTATCAGAAATTAGTGCAAAAATTACGGTTTTTCCGTAATCCATCCTCAATAATACTATTTAACTTTGTCTTATTCACGCCAATTTAAAATTATACGCCATGAAAACTTCCTTACCGCTATCGCTCGCCCTTTATTTGGCACTAGCATTAACTGCATTCGTTTCAAACTGCTTTTCGCAAACTACCGAAACTTCTTTTTATCTTTCTTTTGGTCGATACGCGGCTACAGGTGGAGGCTGCTCGGGCGGTCGAGGCGTTTGTAGCTTCAACGCTGCTACACCGCTTTCAAGAAATGCCGTTTTAAAGGACTTGGGTAACAATCGGTTTGAATTGACTATTTTCCTCGATAAACTAAGCGAAAACGAAAAACAAAAACTACTCGAAAGCACGCAAACAGTAGCAACAAACAGCAGTCGTTTTCTGCAAGAAGAATCGATTACCATACCAAATATCAGTTCAGGAACTGCCGACGCTAAGAAATCGACCAGCTACAAACTACCTGCCGGCAACTTCGAATCGCAAAAACAAAACAACAAGCTTGTAATACAATTTCAGGCGATGAAAAATGCTGCGCCATGAAAATTACGTATCTCTCTATATTATTGCTGCCTACTTTTTATTGCTCGGCAACCCATATCGACAGTTTGGTAATTAGCATGAACATAGAAATCGAACGTTGTATTTCGAAGTCGACTATCGAATTGCAAAAAATCGATGAATTAGCGCGACAAAACGACCAGAAAATTGTTGCAGCTCTGCACAGTAGCGAACTACTGGAATGCTTGCGAATAAATGAATTGTTGCGCATAAACAGAAAGCGAATTCTCTTCGACTTGTCGCACGATATTTCAAAGATTCGGTACTTAAAAGGAATTCAAATCATACGTATTCTCTATGAAAAAATTTTAAGTCTCGACCATCATTTTGCTTCCGTTCGAACCTTAGGTGAAATAAATAAAGTATCAAACCCGACGCAATACAACGAGTATCAAAAACTACGCGATATGCTACACGCAAAGCGCGACAAGAAAAATGCGTTGGATTTAACGACCGTTCTGGCTACAAATCCTGTGGTATCTATTGTGAGTACGTTTACCAACATGATTACTTCGAACCTCGACAAAGATGAAAAAGAAAAAGAACTCGCAAGTATTGAATGTATACTCGACTTTACGTTGCGTATGCAAAACGACTTAAACACGATATACTATGAAACTGCGTATTTAAACAATTCGAACAAACGAATAAAAGATGAAATTGAACTTCTATTTAAAGAATACACCAAACCCGTAAACTATCCTGAAAGTCTGGAAAATTGCCGCGCAAACGACGACTGGGATGCTTTATCCGGGAAAATGGAGGAATATTTAGCTAAGATGAAAGGATTAACGGGAGCGGCACATTTTAAAATGCAAGTGAATTTAGAATTCCCAATTGATCGTTTACTACAGTTTATCAACCAATACAACGACTTTATCGACCAAGGCGGCAAGTTTTACGAAAAGTTCAGAATCATACTTAACAGCTATGAAAACGAACGTAAATGCGAGACAAAGCTTCCCATCGAATTCCAAAAAATGAAGTCGGATATCGAAATGGCGATCGAGAAATTTAACGTTGCCTACAAACCTGTAGAGATAAACGGCAGTAAAATGAAAGAAATCTTGTACGGATTGAATGAGTTTGAGTAACTAGCCAATTGCCAACAAACTCCCAATGCACATTAAAAAAGAAATCGCTAAAAAAACGTAAAAAAATTTTAATCGTGTACTATCTGTAGGTGTTGTGATGTTGTTGCGAATCTTGAAATAATAAAAGAGAAATCCTGCAACAATAGCCGTAACAACCGAAACGACGGTAGATATATCGGAATCAACACCTATTCGCGGTAATGCAATGGTGAAAAGCAGGAGTAAAAAAATGATGGCAGATAAACGTTTTGGTGTCATTCGTTTAAAGTTTCAAACAAAAATAAAAACAAATCTAGTAACAGTTACATACACGAATCTTTTTTTGAAAACGTATTGAAAGCAGAACGATTTTGGGTAACGATTGCTCTGCCCGCGATTGCAACGGAAACCCCGCAAGGCGGCACCCATTTAGTTTTGCAGCAAAAGAAGTGGCGACCCAAGAAGCCGCTGTGTTGCGTGCAAAACGATGGATGCCGCCGCGGAGTTGCAGTGTAAAGCGCGATAAGGCAGCCAAAACATTGCAGTTTACAACAATTTTGAGCTGTTAAAAAGCAAGACCAATACCTAGTTGAAGTAAGGTATTATTGGCATCTAACTTGTTGTTATTTTCAGATTTGCTGTTGGCAAAAATAAATGTGGCATTAGCGTCAAAAAAGAGGTTGGGTAGCACAAAATAGCGCCCACCCACCGAAGCCGTTGCGCCGTGTGTGCTAAACTTTCTTTTGATCATCGGATCGATGTTAAATAACGGTGTGGTTTCGAAATTGAAGGTATCATAGTAGTAACCAACACCGCCATAAACAGCCATTTTATTGTCTAGCAAGCTCTTCGAAGCTATAATATTAGGGTTGAGGGCAAACTTATCAGAATAATTAGGCTTTGCATCCGACCTTATGTAAAATGCTCGAAGGCCTGCTGATATATCGATGCCATTAAATTCTGCAACACGATAACTCGCTGATACGCTTATAGGTTGCAAAAAAGGTTTAATGTCGTTCGTGAACGAATAGTTTGCAGCAACCGTAAACTTTTTATCTGCAACAGATTGTGCGGATGCAAAAAAGGTTGTGAAAAGTGCAGTTAGAAGAAGCGTTTTTTTCATGATGACGAAAGTTAAAAAATTACAGCGGTGCCTGTTAATACATAATCTTTCCGTGACTAGGTTTAAATGGCGTTTTATGTTGAAATAAGCAATTCACGTTAAAAAAACATACTTGAATCGCTTGTCTCATTGGTGTTACTTGTAAAGCTAGCGAAATCCAAGTTAAAAAGCACAAAAAAAAGCCGCGATTTCTCACGGCTTTAGTATTTGACGAACGTTAAGGTTTTAGTCGACTAAGATAATGACCTTATTGTTGTTCATTTCGATTGTTCCGCTGTTGATTTGCAAGCCTAACGTTTGCGCGTCTAACTTCGTGAATTTTGATTCTGCTTCTTTTGAAAGTGCAAAACTAGGTGCGGCGATTTTTACCTGCCCGCTTTGCAACACGGCTACGATTGGCGCGTGGTTATTCAAAATCTGAAACGAACCATCGACACCTGGAAGCGTAACTGAATTTGCTTCGCCGGTGAATAATGTAGCTTCAGGAGATACGATTTCTATATGCATGAATCTATAGATTAAGCTTCTGCAAGCATTTTTTGACCCGCTTCGATTACGTCTTCGATAGTTCCTTTCAAGTTGAAAGCAGCTTCTGGAAGGTGATCGAGTTCGCCGTCGATAATCATGTTAAATCCTTTAATGGTGTCTTTAATGTCAACCAAAACTCCAGGAATACCTGTAAACTGCTCGGCTACGTGGAACGGCTGTGATAAGAAACGTTGTACACGACGCGCTCTAGAAACCGACAATTTATCTTCTTCTGAAAGTTCTTCCATACCAAGAATTGCGATAATATCTTGCAATTGCTTGTATTTCTGAAGGATTTCTTTTACGCGCTGTGCACAGTCGTAGTGCTCATTACCTAAAATTTGTGGTGTTAAGATACGTGAAGTAGAATCTAGTGGATCTACCGCTGGATAAATACCCAACTCGGCAATTTTACGAGACAATACCGTAGTTGCATCTAAGTGCGCAAAGGTAGTTGCCGGCGCCGGGTCGGTTAAGTCATCCGCAGGAACGTAAACCGCTTGCACCGATGTAATTGAACCTTTATTTGTAGAAGTGATACGCTCTTGCATAGCACCCATTTCAGTAGCTAATGTTGGTTGGTAACCTACCGCTGATGGCATACGCCCAAGAAGTGCCGATACCTCAGAACCTGCTTGTGTAAAACGGAAGATGTTATCAACGAAGAAAAGTACGTCTTTACCTTGATCTGAACCTGCACCATCGCGGAAATACTCGGCGATTGATAATCCAGATAAAGCTACACGTGCACGAGCTCCAGGTGGTTCGTTCATCTGACCGAACACGAATGTTGCTTTTGATTCGCGCATGCCTACTTTATCTACTTTGCTTAAATCCCAACCTCCGTTTTCCATAGAGTGCATGAATTCTTCGCCGTATTTGATAATTCCAGACTCAAGCATTTCGCGTAGTAAGTCGTTTCCTTCACGTGTACGCTCACCAACACCAGCAAAAACAGATAAACCACCGTGTCCTTTTGCAATGTTGTTGATTAATTCTTGAATCAATACTGTTTTACCAACACCTGCACCACCGAACAAACCGATTTTTCCACCTTTTGCATAAGGCTCGATAAGGTCGATAACTTTAATACCGGTGAAAAGCACTTCAGATGAAGTGGATAGATCTTCGAATTTTGGAGCTGCTCTGTGAATTGGCATTCCGTTAGCACCTTCTTTTGGCAAGTTTCCTAGACCGTCGATTGCATCGCCGATAACGTTGAACAAACGTCCGTAGATATCTTGTCCGATTGGCATTTGGATTGGCGCGCCTGTACCTACCACTTCGTAGCCACGGCTCAAACCGTCGGTAGAATCCATCGAAATGGTTCTCACGGTATTTTCACCAATGTGGGATTGAACTTCTAACACCAAAACGGTACCATCTTTTTTAGTGATTTCGAGTGAGTCGTAGATTTTTGGCAACTCAACATCTTTCCCGCTGAACGCAACGTCGACAACTGGTCCGATAATCTGGGCAACTTTACCTATTACTTTAGACATACTTAAGTATTAATTTTTAGTCTGTTATGTTCGAAAAAAGAAGGCGCAATTGCCCTAAATTTTCGAGTGCAAAGATAATTTTTTAAAATACATAATCAACAATAGTTGAATAAAAAAACTGTTGGTTTTTGGCGATTTATTAAAGAATGATTTGAAATGTCAGAAATACGCACAAAAAAACCGCCGATTTTGGTCGGCGGTTGAATAAATTCTAGTTTTTTAGTTTCCGGAACCAAACGGTATTTGCGGTCCGTATAAGATGTTATAGTCACCCATTTTTACATTTGGAATGTTCGATCCGTATTTAGCATTGATAGCTTCCAAGAACAAATTGGCAATAAATGCGTATCCGCGCGGACCCGGATGAACACCGTCAAGCGAGAACGTATTTCCTGTTACGTAAGTACTGCGAAGCGTAAAGCCATCGCGAACGATTCCGGTTGTTCCCAATTGCTCCAAGATTCCGCGTACGTCAACTAATGCAAGGCCTTTAGCTTCTGCAATTTGTTGAATTGCTGCATTGTATGCGTCGGTTGCGACTCTAATTTCAGCAACTTCTTCTTTGGTTAATACCCACTGATCGGCTAGCGGAACTGAAACGCCGTTGATTTGTTGAGGGTTGTTGTTCACTGGTGTTCCAATGATCGCGCGTGCTGGCAAAACCACAAAATCTTCATTAGTTGCCTGACGAATAGAAGGAAGACCTAAAGAAGTAAGATTGGTCAAATAACTATCTGTTAACAACACCGCATTCGAATTTCCTGCTGTAAAATTGATGGTTCTTCTTTGTACTTCTGCTTGGGTAAGCAAGCCATTAGCCGCCGCAAATTGTAAGCCTGCATTGTAAGCTCCAAATGCTTGTGCACTCATTAAAGCTGCTGCTGTTTGTGCATTAAGCGGAACTGGATTGTGAGGAACCGTCGTAAAATACGGCAATGCATTGATGTATGGTAAATTGGCAACAACGCCTTTTGCGCCTCCCGCGGTTAAAGCGTTAACGATGTTTGAATACGTTGCGGCAAAAACGGTTGGGTCAGTGATATCACTTTGTCCGTAAGTTGCAGGGTTTAGGTTGCCCGTTTGATTGGTTCCTGAACCTCCTGAGGTTGCATAGCCCAACACGTCGTTTCCGCCTATCCAAAGCGAGAAAAATGTAGGCGACTGTGCAACTGCATCTCCAACTACCGTGGCTGTTACCGCAGAATCAAAACGTCCGAAATAAGGGTTTAGTTGTCCGTAACCTGGGAAAACCAAGTGAAAGCTTTTCGCTCCTGGGACACCCATGTTATTGTATGCACCTGAAAGTTGATCTGTGATTTGAGTCGTAGCAATTCCTTGCACAGGTACCGGAGCCGTTCCATTAAAGAACAAACGCGTTCCAAATCCTGGAACTTGCGCTCCTGCCAAGCTAAAACCACCAATATCGTCTAACATAAACGGTGTGGCGAATTCACCACCACCCGCTAAGGCGAACTGCTGTGCTAAAATGTTCGGATAAGCATTTTCTTGAGCCGAACGAAACAAAGCACCGTCGCTGAAACCCGCCGCAAACGAATCACCTAAAGCCACATAGTTTGCAAAATTAGCTTCACCGGGAGTAATTACTACAACTTCCTCTGCATTATCGTCTTCGCTACAAGCTGTAAGTGCTAGTGCAGCAACAAACAAATATTTAAAATTTTTAATCATAATAGTGTTCTTTAAAATTATGGATTGATTGTAACCGAAGCATACCATTGTTTACCGATTTCTCCAGCACCAATTACCTGAATATAATCGTCGCCAAATAAATTCGTTCCTCCCACTTTTAGCACTGCTTTCAAGCTTGGAATAGCATAGTTGATTTGAGCATCAAATACCGTGTTGTCTGGAACCATACCGTCGGCAAAAGAAGACTGCCATAAGTATTCGCTGTTCCATCTTACATTCATGTTGAAACCAAAGTTTTTGAAAGCTTTTGGATTTCCAAAAGATCCTTTAAGTCTGTGTTTTGGTGTATTAAATCCAGGGATGAAACTTGGATCTTCAGCTTGATTAAACTCAAATTGAGCGTGGTTGTAGTTTACACCCACTTCGTAGTCTTTGTAAACTTTTTTACTAGCTCCAATACCAAAACCTAAAGAGGTAACCTCTGATTTTGAATTGGTATAAACTTGGAACAATCTTCTGTCTCCATTTGCAATCGCTTGAACCGCTTCACTGGTTGGACTAGTATCGTTAACATCACCATAAAGTGGAGCAAAAACTCGCGCTTGGTTAAGGAAATCATTGTAAATGTTGTAATATCCGTTGATGTCGATTGCAAAATCATCTCCAACTACGGTGCGATAACCCAATTCGAAAGCCGTAACGCGCTCTGGCTTAACGATATCAACATCGGCTACTTGAAGAACCGCTGGGTTACCCGTTGCACCAAATTCAGCAACAGATGCTAAAGTATATGAATTAAAGTAGGCATCGTTTCCGTCTAGTGTTACTGTTGCAGGCTGACCGATAGCTTGACCAGCAGCGCTTACTTGACGCGTTTCTGTGTAACGACTCAAATTATCTGGAGCCGAACCGATTAAAGCAAACGGACCTAAATCCAAGCCAATGTATTGGTCTTGAGTAGTCGGGTTTCTAAATCCGGTTTGATATGATAAACGGAAATTGTGTTTTTTAGTTGCTCCTGCAGAGTATACTAACGCTACACGTGGCGATACAAATCCGTCGAAATTCTGGCTCTTGTCGTAGCGAATAGAACCTGTAAATTTCAAACGCTCTTCTTTCAATAATTTTTTACTGAATTGTGTATAAGCACCGTATTCGTCGTATGTAATCGGGCCATCGAAATCGGTGAAAATAGTTCCGTTTGAGTTCATTTCATAACGTCTCCAAGAACCACCTACCATCAATTCTCCAAACTTAACTAAGTCTTTGAAATTGTAGTTCAAGTCACTGTGGTATAATTTAGATTGATCTTGGAATTTAGCTCCAGTTCTCAAATCTGGGTCTGCAGTAACACGTGCAAGCGCCTCGTTAAATTCTGCTGAACCCGGAACAAAACGGCCTGAATCGGCAGTTGTTCGTGCTGTTGCATGTGCTTGTGCTGGAGTTGCTCCCGCAAGCGTGCTCTGAATGTATGCACCTGCGT
This sequence comes from Pseudanabaena sp. UWO311, assembly GCA_943371725.1. GTDB lineage: Bacteria > Bacteroidota > Bacteroidia > Flavobacteriales > Flavobacteriaceae > Flavobacterium. The sequence goes on from CALRVY020000039.1 coordinate 8,594, forward strand.
ACTGACCAAACCAAACATTGTCGGCTTTCCATGCGCGGTTTACGTTCCATGCTGCAAAACGCATGTCGTAAGAATCACCCGCATCTTCCGTAGTCATATAAGCACGCCAGAAGAAATTATTCGCTTTTACTTCAATTTTAGTTTGATTCATTTCAAAGTTGCGAAGTGCATAGCGATTCGCTCCTTGATAAACCGTATTTCCAGTTCCGAGCTTGTGTTGCAAGATGATCTCAAAATCGTTCTTAAAAGGTCGGAAGTGCAACGAAAAATCGGCTTTCAAACTCTTAATGTCAGAGTCGTTTAAGTCGCGCTCTTCGTAACCCGTTCTAGCTACATTATAGCTTGGAAGTAAGTTCACCGCAGCCGGAGAAATAAGCCCTGCAGCCGCTAAACCACGACCCACATCTTGAATGTTTGTAGACACCTCATCGCCGTATAAGTTCAAACCATCGTAATTTGGATTGAAATCAAAGCCACTTACATTTCTGGTCATGTCTCTACGGTCGTTCGCAATCCATTCAGTAGCTTCTTTGTACGCAACGTTTGCTTTTGCTGCAAACCAATCTGTAAATACATACGCCGCACGAATTCCAAAATCAAAAAACGGATTGATTCCCGCAGCATCTTGCATCGTTTCGCCACGCTTGTAATACGCACTTAATCCAGGTGAGTTAAACGGATTTTTACTATTCATGAACATGATTCCGTTAAAGGCGTTCGCACCATAAAGCGCCGATGATGCTCCAGGAAGTAACTCCACACTCGCAACATCAATATCGCTAACACCAATTAAGTTACCCAGAACAAAGTTTAGGGCAGGAGATGAATTATCCATACCGTCAACCAATTGTAAGAAACGAGTATTGGCAACCGTTGCAAAACCACGTGTGTTAATCGATTTAAAAGAAAGCGAACTCGTATTGAAATGCACTTCTTTAAGATTCTCTAATCCGTCGTAAAATGTTGAAGCAGTGGTCGCTTTGATATCAGCCGAACTCATACGCTCAACCGTTACCGGCGATTCTAAAATACGCTCCGGAGTACGCGACGCCGAAACTACAACTTCGTTGAGTAACGTCTCCTCTTCCGTCAGACGCACAGTTACGGTGTTACCCACTACATTCACGGTTTGCGAGGTAAAACCCACCATCGTTACCGTAATTTGAAACGGCGGTTTCTTGGAAGTTTTCAAGGTGAAATTTCCGTTCTCGTCTGATACTGCACTGGCATCATTGTCGACAACCGCGATGGTTGCACCGGGCAAAGGCAAGCCATTTGGATCTGTCACTTTCCCCGAAACGGTGTTTTGCGCAAAAGCAATTCCCGCTGAAAAAAAGAACGACAGCACTAAAAAGTACACTTTCATTTGGTTCATTTTTGTTAGTTTATAACGCCAAAGTACAAATAATTTCAAATCATCATAATTTAATCGCGCATTATTTTCATCATTCGTAAAAAGTTTTACATATTTTACCGATATGTTAAAAGGTTAAAAATTAATGATTTCTTAACAATTTAAACTTCTGTCGTTAAATTTTGAAAAGATGTTTAGGGTTTATCTCGATTCGTTAGAATTTTCTTAAAGATTTGGGCGTGCCCCTCGGTAAAAAAAGTGCTGAAAAAAATGAAGTTGCAACCTCGGGTCGTGCCCTCCGCTGTATCTTTTGTTCGGCCGAAAGGCACTCACAAAAGGATGCCGCTGCGGTCACTCACGCGAAAAAATCGTTACCAAAATCCAAAAAAAAAGCTGCATCATTACGATGCAGCCCTATAAATCTGAAATTATTAATTACTAGCCTTTCAAAGCTTCGGCTCCACCAACAATCTCTAAAATCTCGTTAGTAATAGCAGCCTGACGTGCTTTGTTATACGTTAATTTCAATTGGTTTCTCAATTCTGTAGCATTGTCGGTAGCTTTGTGCATTGCCGTCATACGCGCACCATGCTCTGCCGCAAACGAATCGCGAATTCCCTTGTATAATTGCGTTTTCAAACTCTTCGGAATCAAAGTCTCAATGATACTTTCTTTCTCTGGTTCGAAAAGATAATCAACCGAACTGCTTTCTTTTGCACCCGAAGAAACGAGTGGCAAAAATTGCTCTGTACGAACAATTTGCGTAGCAGCATTCTTAAACTGATTGTAAACCAATTCCACACGATCGTAGTTGCCAGCTGCGTAAATTGCCATAATTTCTTCAGCAATTTGAGCTACGTTTTCAAAAGTTAACTGATCAAAAACGTGACTCTTGTTCGCAATTACTTTGCTGGTTTTCGACAAAACATCGTTTCCTTTTTTACCGATCGCGTACACAGCTACCTGCTTTCCACTGTAAAAGTCAATACGGTTTTTTACTTCTTTAATAACATTGGTATTAAAAGCACCGCACAAACCTCTGTTCGAAGTTATTGCAACAACAAGTACGCTTTTTACATCGCGTTGCGTGGTAAAAACACCGTTGTCGCCGTCTTCAATACTTGCAGACAGATTCTGTAACAATTCCGTTAACTTTTCAGCATACGGACGCATCGCAGTAATTGCGTCTTGCGCCTTCTTAAGCTTTGCCGCAGAAACCATTTTCATCGCCGATGTTATTTGCATCGTCGATGAAACTGAAGTTATTCTGTTGCGAATTTCTTTAAGATTTGCCATTTAAAAATTGTTCGTTTTACCGGTTTCTTAGTTATACTTTGCAGCAATTTCTTTAGCAGCAGCTTCCAACACGTCGGTAATGCTGTCGTCTAATTTACCTGCTTTCAAAGCATCAAGCGTTGCGCGGTGTTTGTTATTCAAATAATCAAGGTAATCTTTTTCAAATTCCTTCACTTTGTTGACTGGTACGTTACGCAACAAGTTTTTAGAACCTGCGTAGATAATAGCTACCTGATCTTCCACTGTGAAAGGGCTATTTAAACCTTGCTTCAATATCTCAACGTTTCTGCGACCTTTTTCAATTACATTTAACGTAACGGCATCCAAATCTGAACCGAATTTCGCAAACGCTTCCAATTCACGGAACTGCGCTTGGTCGAGTTTCAAAGTACCTGATACTTTTTTCATCGACTTAATTTGAGCGTTACCACCCACACGCGATACCGAAATACCTACGTTAATCGCCGGACGAACACCCGAGTTAAATAAATCTGATTCCAAGAAAATTTGTCCGTCTGTAATCGAAATTACGTTGGTTGGGATATACGCCGAAACGTCGCCCGCTTGTGTTTCGATAATTGGCAATGCCGTTAACGAACCACCGCCTTTAACGATTGGCTTAAGTGATTCCGGCAAATCGTTCATGTTTTTTGCAATCGAATCGTCGGCAATTACTTTCGCTGCACGCTCCAACAAACGTGAGTGCAAGTAGAAAACGTCACCTGGATACGCTTCACGTCCTGGTGGACGTCTTAGCAAAAGAGATACCTCACGATAAGCAACCGCTTGTTTTGACAAGTCATCGTAAACAATTAATGCCGGACGACCTGTATCGCGGAAGTACTCGCCAATAGCGGCACCAGCAAATGGTGCATAAACTTGCATTGGAGCTGGATCAGAAGCATTAGCTGCTACGATGATCGTGTAAGCCATTGCACCTTTTTCTTCCAAGGTTTTCGCAATACCTGCAACGGTTGAGGCTTTCTGACCTACAGCTACATAGATACAAAATACAGGTTGTCCTGCATCGTAAAATTCTTTTTGATTCAAGATGGTATCGATACAAACGGTCGACTTACCTGTCTGACGGTCGCCAATAACTAACTCACGTTGACCACGACCTACTGGAATCATCGCATCAACAGCTTTGATACCTGTTTGTAACGGCTCGGTAACTGGCTGACGGAAAATTACACCTGGCGCCTTACGCTCAAGTGGCATTTCGTATAATTGTCCACCGATTGGTCCTTTACCATCGATTGGCTGTCCGAGTGTATTTACCACACGACCAACCATTTCTTCACCTACGCGAAGCGAAGCAATTCTTTGCGTTCTCTTTACAGTAGAACCTTCTTTAATACCCGTTGAAGGACCCAAAAGTACCACCCCAACATTATCTTCTTCTAGGTTAAGTACGATGGCTTCAAGACCGTTATCGAATTGCACTAATTCGCCATACTGCGCATTAGACAAACCGTAAACACGGGCGATACCGTCTCCTACTTCTAGTACAGATCCTACTTCCTCTAAAGTAGCTCCTGATTCAAAGCCTTCAACTTGTTTTCTAAGAATTGCTGATATTTCAGCAGCATTAATTTCTGCCATAACTTATTATTGAATAATTAGTTGCTAAGTTCTCTTTTTAAATTTTGAATGCGTTGTGCGACAGAAGCGTTAAATTGCTTATCGCCAATGCGAAGAATAAAACCACCAATAATTGATGGATCTACGATATTTTTCAGGGTTACTTTCGCAGAAGTAATCGCCTTTACACTATTTAAAACGGCTGCTTCCAAAGCGGCGTCTAACGGCTGCGCGGTGGTTACAATAGCGGTTTCGATGCCGTTTCTCTGATCGTTAAGCTGCAAGTAGGCAGTAGCGATATCGCCTAAAATAGCGAATCGCTTGTTCTCGTGTAACAATCGGAACACGTTTTGCGTGGTTGCCGAGGTTTTCGAAAAGATGGCCTCGAGCGCGCTTAATTTGTTTGCTCCTGGAAGTACGGGATTGTTCAAGAAACCCGAAAGTTCTGCGTTTGCATGCAAAGTTTCAGCAATAGTTTGCATATCCGTTGCTACCGCATCAGCTTCGTTTTTATCTAATGCAATATCTAGAATTGCTTTAGCGTATCTCAAACCTGCTCTTGATACAGACATTATTAGTTAGCTTTTACTTCAGTTAGTAATTTCTCGATAAGCTTTGTTTGTGCTGCTTTATCGGTAAGTTCTTGCTTCACCAATTTTTCAGCGATTTCGATAGACAAAGCTGAAACTTGATTTTTAAGCTCAGCCATAGCGGCATTTTTCTCAGCAGCGATAGCAGTTTTCGCTTGTTCGATCATGCGAGCACCTTCTGCTTGTGCATCTTGCTTAGAATCAGCGATCATTTTTTCACGAATTTCACGAGCTTCTTTCAAAAGTGCATCGCGTTCGATGCGTGCTTCTTGCAATATACGCTCATTATCGGCTTGCAACAACTGCATTTCTTTACGAGCATTCTCTGCAGATTGCAAAGCGTTTTTTATTCCTTCTTCACGCTGATTAACCGCATCCAGAATCGGTTTCCAAGCGAATTTTCTTAGAAGTAAAATTAATCCTACAAAAATGATTACTTGCCAAAAAAACAAGCCTAATTCAAACTGATTTATTAATTTTTCCATGTTGGGTGATTAATTCGATTTAAACCTTTGTTAGAACCAACCGTTCTAACAAAGGTTAGTTTGTTTAATTAAGCTGCGAAAAGTGCAGCGAAACCAATACCTTCAATAAGAGCTGCTGCGATAAGCATAGCTGTTTGAATTTTACCTGAAGCTTCAGGCTGACGAGCGATAGCATCCATAGCCGACCCACCAATTTTACCGATACCTAAACCAGCACCGATTACGATCAAACCTGCTCCTACAATAGTTGGAATTTGCATAAAATGTATATTAAAATTAAACGTTCAATGTATTAGTGATGACCTTCTTCGTGATGATGTTCTTCAACAGCTGCTCCGAAATAAAGGGCAGACAACATAGTGAAGATATATGCTTGTAGAAAGGCAACCAAAATTTCAAGAATAGACAATACAAAAGCTAGAGCCAATGAAAGCGAACTTCCAATCCAACTTTTGAAAATAAACATTAATCCGATGATCGACATTAATACGATGTGACCCGCAAAAATGTTTGCATAGAGTCGGATCATTAAAGAAAACGGCTTAATAACCACACCTAACAATTCGATTGGTGCAAGGATGATGCGCATTGGATAAGGCACGCCTGGCATCCAAAAAATGTGCCCCCAGTAATACTTGTTGGCTGTAAGATTGGTAATTAGGAACGTTAAAATTGCTAGGGAAAAAGTGATTGTAATATTTCCTGTTACATTAACTCCCAGTGGTGTTAATCCGAATAAGTTCAAGAAAAGGATAAAGAAAAATATGGTCAACAAATAACCCATGTATTTTCTGTGGTGCTTGTGGCCAATATTTGGAATCGCAATTTCGTCGCGAACGTAAAGCACTAACGGCTCAAAAATTCGTCCTGCGCCTGCTGCAACTCCACCATTTTTAGCATACGACTTTGCCAAAGATCTAAACAGCAAAAACATAAGTAATGCTACGAGTATGATTGACAAAACGCTTTTAGTTATCGAAAAATCCAGTGGTCGCACATTTGTGACATGTCCTTTTGCATCTTCGTTTAATGTTCCAGACGCATCTGTTTTGTAAATTTTTCCGTCGTGATGACCAATCGCATAGAAGTTACCATTCGATTCTGCAACAGCGTGACCGTGATCGAACTTTGCTGAAGAAAAGAATTGAACGCCATTATCCCATAAAATCACAGGTAGCGGAAAACCAAAATGGGTTCCCGTTTCGTTATCCGAAAACAATGTGAAGTCATGTGAATCTAAAACGTGGTGATTGATGTGCGCTTTGATTTCTGACTTAATGTCGCCACTTCCGTGATGCTCGCCTTTAGCAGTATGTGCTTCTGGCGCCGCGCTGTGAGTGGCTTCACTTGCTTTAATAGTATCGTTAACAGTTGTAGCCATTGCAGAAAAACCGCAAGCTATTGCTAATAAAACTGATAGGATTGGTTTTTTAAAAATAACCATACGTTTTGGAACAAATTTTAAGGGTTCTCAAATTTGGCGCAAAGGTACATTATTTATTAGAACGACAAACGCTTTAAAAATTATTTTTTGTGCTGATAAACTAAGCTTTCAGTCTTTTTTTTGTTTATTGTTCAATAATCGGTAAGTAAAATAAACCTCAATTGCCAAAAATAAAAGAAAACCACTGTATCCCATTTGAATAGCAAGGGTTTCGTTTATTTGTGCGCGGGCCTGTTTTATCACCAAAAAGGCGGGAACCATTTTCACGGTAGTAACTACTAAAAAACTCATTCCGGTTTGATCGAAGTTCTTCTCAGATACTTTTAAAACAATTGCCATGCACAAAGCGGATGCAAAAACAAAAAAACCGACATATTGCATAGCAACGAATTGAACATCGATCAAAGATGTATCGTGATACCACAAAATGAAACTCCATACCACCGCTGTAATACCAAGCGACAAGAGTAGCGCCTTTATAAGGAGAGACTTCATTATCTATTTAAATCTTTTAATTTTCGAAACACCGAGTAAAATGAAAGGGCAATACCTGCAAGCAAAAAAATAACATGAAAATCGGCGCGGCTTTCCGGATACTTCCCGTTTACATACTCACCTAATTTATGACCCGCAAAAATCCACACAAACATTTCTATGCCCATAGTTGAAAGCAGTAACCATTTATTGGGTTCGTTTTGTGGCTTTTGCGACGTCAAGGTTTTCGCGTATTTTTTGTTGGTTGTGTTTCGCCACCTGCGGGATCATCGCCCATATCCGGAGCTAACGTACTTCTGCCATCCGGACTGCTTGGTTTCTTTTGACCTGGTTTTAAATTCTGATTCATACCTGGGGGCATTCCGGGATTTGATCTTTGTCCTTGCTGAATTTTATTTTCTTTCGGACGTGGTGCTGCAATGGGCTGCTTTTTGTCTTCTGGTTTAGGCTTAATAACAATGGGCTTTTTAACGCGCGGTTGCCGTGGTAAATGGTATGTCTCGAAATTCTTTTTTACTTGAGTTACCTTGTAATTTTCGGTCGACATAACCGTAGCGGGAAGCTTAACGTTGTAATCTTTATATTCTTTGAGAATAGTAGCTACGGTCTTTGCTTTCGTCTCGTTCTCAAAATTATGAATGACAAAAAAGTGGGCTGTTGGCGTATAAATATCTGTTGATAATAGCAACGCATCCGAAGTTCGTTCCTTGACAAAAGTTTCCAAAATGGCATAGACTTTCTTTGCCTCTGCATCGTCTAGGTTATCGATTTTGTAGAGGATTTTATAGGATGTTGGCTGAAAATCATCGTATTCCATATCCTCTAAAATCGGAATATCGGTTCTAATTAATTCTTCGGCTTGCTTGCCTTCGCTTGTTGTTGGAAAATTGAGTGCAACAAAATTAAGTCCCGCCTTGTAAGCCGTAACGCCCAATAATTTTCCAGAATTGGAAGCTTTCAAGAGTTCTAACTTAGGAACTATTTCTTCGCCTGTAAATTGCACAATTGCAGCATCGATTCGCGGTGCAAGGGAAATATAATCGCCTTTCTGAAGTTCTTCATACAAAACATTATACACCTCTTCTCCTTCCATTGCGGCGTTTGCTGGCGCTGATTCTGGATTTTGCAAAATTTGAGCATACCGACTATTTGGAAAACTGTTTATAATTCGCGACTTGATAGCCTCCGCTTTTATTGGATCGAATTCCAAATAATCTTTATACAAATTATACAAGGCTGGAAGTATCAAACGTTCCTCTGGATTTTGTTTGAGCAAACCTTCGTATTTGTTGGCCGACAATCTGTATTCCTTGAATTTATCTTTATAAATAGCTCCTAGCTGAAAATAGGCGAAATTGCGTTCTTTGGCTAAGCTATCGAGCACTTTTTTCGAAGACGGAATGTCTTTCAGATAAAATTCGGATGTATATTCTGGCTTGACTTCCGCGACTTCCTTTGGTTTGGCGGCAATCGTATCGATTTTTTTATCGACTTCATCAAATTCCGATTTGTTTTGCGTCAGCGATGTCAAACGCCAGTTGTCGCGCAGCTTTCTATTGCCCCACGTTTTTCTAAACTCTGCTTTTCCCTGCGCTACGTTTACACTGTTGTAGAAGTAAAATTCGTCCTTTGCCTTGGCTGATGCTCCACTTCTAGGAGTTGGTACGCCTTTTTGTTCTCCGCCGACAAGACTTTTTTCGTTTCCTTTACCGCCTGAAGCAGTATTGAGTTGGTTTCTTGTAAGCTCTGAGCGAATTTCGTCGGCTGTATCGTCACTATCTCCATTGTTTGCTGCCCGACGTGCTGCTTTTTCAGCTGCTTCTTTTTCTTTCTTTGCTTTTAACTCATCAGACTTTTTCAGTTTTTCGATATACGATTCATAAAACTCTTTTCGTTCGTTTGGAGCAAGAGCAGCAACATTTAGAATACTGTCGTTTTTCTGGGCAATTCCTTCGTACTTAATAACGTCTTCTAAATTATTGCGTTTTTTCTCGATGGCTTTGTATTCGCGTGTTCGTGGTTTTAGCTTGGTAAGTGTACTGTCGTAATACTGACCTGCGGCTTGGTATTTAGCTGTGTCGAAATAAATACCGGCAAGATTTCGATAATTACTTGCGATTAGATAATCGTCTTGTGATTTAGCTGCCAACGATTTGTTGTAATTGTCGATGGCGCGCTTGTGGTTTTTTTGTTTGCTGTAATAAAGTGCTTTTTGATGGTACAAAACATCGAGAAACGGTCGGTTTTCGCGATCTTTCAGTAAAAAGTCGAAGTGCTTTAAAAAAGCAATAGTATCGCCTGTTTTGAAGTCGAATTGTTGGGCGAGTTTTGCTTCGGATTGAATGATGTAAACACGAGGCGATTTCCGTTTCATTTCGATTACGGTTCGGAATTCGGCAGCGGCTAATTCCGGTTTATTTTGTTGCTCGAAAAGCTGTCCTAGGATGAAGTGATACCGAGCTTTTTCTTCGTCTTTCGTTGTAAAGTCGATGGCTTTTTTTAGACGTACAGCGGCACTATCAACTCGATTTAGGTTCAAAAACGCTTGTGCGATTGTAGCATTTGCATCGGCGTAAACTTGGTCTTTAAATTTGATTTCAGACAGCAGTTGTTTTAAATTTTTTACGGCTAGCGCGTCGTTTCCTAAGCGCATATTGGTTCGTTCGCGCCAGATTTTTGCGATATAAATTTTATCGCTTTCCGGATATTTATAGAGTATGTAATTGAACGCTTCGAGTGCTGGAATGTAGCGTTGGTCGTAGTAGCGTGCTTGTCCGAGCATGAGGTGCGCTTCGTCGACTTGTGGGTTGCGTTCTTTTCCTTCAATGTTCATCGAGCGTTTTTGTATGGCTTTAGTAGCTTTTAGTTCGGCGCGTTCGAAATCGGCATTTTTTGTTTTTGCGTTCGGATCTGCTTTTTTGTCAACTTCAGGCTGCATCCGTTCGATTGGTAAAATAGCCCAATAATTGTCTTGATATTTCGTGCGAACATCGGTTAACCCCTTTTCAAGAGCTAGTTCGCCGTTATACAGTGCGTTGTATTTTGTATTAAGTGCTTGAAATTGCCGGTTTACAAATTTGTCTTTTCGCGTAGAGCAAGCTACTATGCCTAATGCAAAAGCCAAAACCAGCAATCCTTTTGAGAATGCCTTCACGTGAATATTCTTTGGAATAATAACTTTCAAAATTCGTTTTTAGTGTACAAACGGGTAAAAGTAAAATTTTTCGCAAACGCACACACTTTTATAGGTAGAAAATCGCTGAACGGTTCGTTCTTAGCCCCGATTGAACGGAAAGCACGCATTTTGAACGGCGATTTTTTAAGGCTTTGCGGCGGCG
>CALRVY020000040.1:0-19116 GCA_943371725.1 Pseudanabaena sp. UWO311
TGTTGTCCCATAACAAACACCAACGCTCAGATTGTCGACTCTAACGTAGATAGTTTGCGGATTGGTTGTGTTTTGAAAGTTCGTTGGTGTTTCGATTCTGTTCGTATTGCTGTCTCTGTCGTTTGAATCTACAAAGTAGCTTATTTCAAAAAGACCTAGCGTTTGATTTCCAAGGATTTCTTGTTGTAAAGTGGTTAAATCAAAAGCTACACCAGTGGAAATACCAGGACTCGTACATTCCAAAACTTCCGAATTTGCAGGAGTATTTGCAATAGCTACAGGTGCCAGAGAATTTACATTTACGGAATAAAAAATTCTTCTACCGCACGAATCTTCTACCTCAAAATCGTAAATAGCATTACTGAGATTTTGGAATAAATTGTTAGTTCCGTTGTCGATAAAAGTTGGAGCGCCATCAATCGCTTGAATGCTAAAATTGAAGGGAGGAACGCCGCTAACCTGAATTACTACATCTTTGTTTAAATCATTTTCGGTACATTCAATATAAGAAGCCGACAAAACCTCCAGATTGCCAGAAAACGTAAAAGGGTCAAAAAATTCCAAGCAATTGAAATTGCCGTTATTGAAACTTTGAAACACTTTAATTATTCTAAAGGTACCTGTAATGGATTGGTTTAACAAAATTTCTCCGTTGGTTAACGCAATCGCAGTTAATTCGGTAAAGTCGGTATTTTCTACAAAATTCTCGCCAGTAATGGGATGCTCCCAAACCTGTTCCGCCGGATTAAATCGTTGCCACCAGTAATTGCTTCCTAAAATACTGCCCGTATCATTAACAGTGAGGTTAAACGATCCGCAGTTTTGTTCATATATATAGTTATTTGCTCCCGGAATATAACCAACTACGCTAACTGTTAGAGTCTGGGTAACTCCGCAAACATCGGTTCCTTCGAACACGTAATCGCCAGCGGGCAGTTCTGGCAAGAAAGCAGTTCCTCCAGTAAGCAACGATGTTACATTTGCTGGTAATGGTACAGGATAAGCAGCAGGTGCAGCTATTATTTGCAAATTTGTTAACGTACCATTGCCCGATCGAATTCGTACCGCTCCAAAGCCCGGAGTGCAACTAGGCGCAACCGCAGCATTTAGTGGCAAGGGTTGGTACGGTTGGATTGTAGCGTCGGTAACATCAGCGCTGGTATAAACAGCTCCGCAATTATCAACTAATGTAAAATCGTACGTTCCTTCGGGTAAATTGGTAATAACTAAATTACCATTGCTCGTTACAATGTTTGCAGAAACATCGAAGGGCAAGGGATTAGGGTACGTAGAAGGCGCGGTAACCATAATGGCTTGTACAATTTGACGGTTGTCGGGTAGTGAAATCCGCACTGTTCCTGTACCATTTGAACAGTTTGCAATCGATGCACGGGTAATAGGGTCAACACCAATTTCGATAATCTCATACGTTGCTGTTGCCGTTCGTCCGCAGGCGTCAGAAATCTGAACTTCGTAAATTCCAGGCGGTGGAACATTGTTTTCACTTCCAAACGTTAGCGTTTGTGTTGAAAACGGTCCAGGGAAAGTCGGGACAAAACTAGTCGGGTTGAAACCAGGCGGAGCAACAGTAAAATTCGCAAAATAAGGCATGGAAATATTGCTAACGGATAACCCGAGAATCTCTTGTCCGCATTCAGTGGGTTCACCACTTAACGCCACCGAAGGAGCGTTGCTAATTTCATTTCCATTGCTATTAAAAATGGTATTGCACGAATCCACAATCTGCAAATCGTACGTATAAGAAACACCTGGAAAGAGTTCAAAATCGCGCGAAAGTTCTAAAACATCTGGTGGTCCCGAAGTAATTGTTGTTGTCACAACTTGCGTCCCACTTGGTAAATTTATCGTATAAGTTGCAGTAAGCGGATAAATGATAGTTGTACCTTCAGAGGCCGTAAGCGCATTAATAGAGGTCGTTGAAGTACAAGAGTTTATCGTCAACGGAAAAGTATTCAAGCCAATAGTAATCTGGTTGAGCGGAACAAATAAGGTGTAATCAAACACATCAGAACCACACTGATCGGTAACTCGTACCAAGAATTCGCCGGAAGGCAAGCCCGAAAATACATTTGAATTTTGCTGCGGATAGATAATCGGACCGCTAATGATATCGTACAAATACGGCGGATTACCCGTTGCCACATTTACAGTTAAAACTCCGGCATTTGCATTACAAGCTCCCGAAAAGCTCTCGGATATTGAAAACGTTAAATCTGTCAACTGTTCTTGTATCGTGAAATCTGTACTGGCAGAATTTTGCGTAGCACCCAATGTTTGAACGGCAGTAAGACGGTAATTTCCAGACTCAAGTGAACCGCGGTCTAATGTCGTGAATTGGTCTATTGGCGTGGTTACATTAGGTAACGCATATATAAAAAACGCCATCGTACTTCCCGCAGTCTGACCGTTAACCGTAATCGTAATGCTTCCGTTCGACGGACAAGTTTCGGGCGTCGGAACCACACTTACGCTAAAGGCAGAGAGCTGACTATAGCCATCGAATGCAAAAAGTAGCAATAAAATCAAGTATCTCATGCCAAGTACTTTAATCGTTTTTGGGAAACAATAGGCTAAAAGTACAAAAAATAAGGTTCTACCACTTTTTGATAGTTGTACTTTCTTTAAATTTTTCTGTCGATTTAAAAATCAGAATTATAGTATTTTGTACGGAATCACGTTTTCAGTCGCATAAACGTATTCCATTTTTTTTGCGTATCCCCGCTCATGTGTCCTTACGAAACTATATCGCTGGCGGGGTCGGGCCATTCGCTACAAGTTATGCCAAAACGTGCCAAGCACTTGCAAGCTTTGGTGCGTGCTTCCGTTGGTCGCAGCACCCAAGCGCAATTGCTAAGGCACCTTCTGCCAAAGCTTTCCGCTGCTGTCCCTTACGCAGAAAATCGTTCCAAACGTATCGTTATTTCCAAAGCATTTTTTACCATAATTTCAAACCGCAATGTTACTTTACCGATGCAAATTTTAAAATGAACTAAGTTGAATGCGATATACTTAATTTTAGTTTGCGAATTTTTCAATTATCGGTATAACGCGTTCAAGCGCCATGGCCCGAGATCCCTTTATCAAAATTACGTGATCGATTAAGTTCGCTTTAAAATCTTCTGCGAAAGCGTCAAAGTTTACATAAAACGTCTGATTTGGATTTTCTGTTTGATTTTCAAGGAATTTCGTTCCAATAAAAACAGTGGGAACATGTAATTCTTGAGCTAATCGAATAATGTTTTGGTGTTCCACGATACTGTCTTTTCCTAACTCGTACATATCGCCAAGAATGGCCAATTTATGTGCGTTTTTAGTTTGCGCTAGGTTTCGCAGCGCTACTTCCATACTACTTGGATTGGCATTATAAGCGTCGGAAATGATAGCTGTTTTCCCAATTTTAATAACCTGTGAACGATTATTGGAAGGCGCGTATTGCGAAATAGCTGCTTTAATATTTTCAATGGGAATTTCGAAGTAAACACCTATGGCTATGGCAGCGCAAATATTTGGAATATTGTACTTTCCAACAAGTTTCGAACTTATTTCTTGCTCGCGAAGCACAACACTAACCGTATTTTCGTTAGCACTTTTTTCAAACGCAACATCGGCGTTGGCATGCAATAAACTAAAGGTGAAACTTTTCAAATTCGCTGCTTTGGAAACTTGAATAGCGTCATCGGCATTTATAAATGCAGTTTTCTTTTTCGATTGCAAGAATTTAAACAACTCCGACTTTCCTTTAATTACACCATCGATCCCGCCAAAACCTTCCAAATGTGCTTTGCCAAAATTGGTAATGTAACCAAAGTCGGGTTCGGCAATCAAGCAAAGTTGCTCAATTTCTTTTTGATGATTAGCGCCCATTTCTACTATGCCGATTTCAGTTTCACGATCAAACGACAATAACGTTAAAGGTACGCCAATGTGGTTGTTTAGATTGCCAATAGTGGCTTTGGTATTAAACTTTTCTTTTAGTACAACATGAATGAGTTCTTTCGTTGTAGTTTTTCCATTACTTCCCGTAAGTGCAATGATCGGAATTCCTAAAAAGTTGCGATGATAATGTGCGAGTTGTTGTAAAGCAATCAAAGCATTTTCAACCACAATCGTTCTTTGATCAATATAATATTTCGAATTGTCGATGACGGCGTACGAAGCTCCTGCTGCAAGAGCTTCCGAAGCAAGTTTATTGGCATCAAAATTTGGTCCTTTTAAAGCAAAGAACAGGCAACCTGCTGTAATTTTTCGTGTATCGGTTGAAATTCCGGAAGACTCCAGAAATATTTGGTGTAAATCAGGTAGTAACATCAAAGAAGTATATGGAAGTAAAGGTATAAAAATGCGCAAAAAAATAGCCGACTCTTTCGAAATCGGCTATCTTATTGTGATGAACTAAATTAGTTTCTAGCTCTTTTTGGTTTATCAGATTTCGGACCAACTCTCGACATAGCGCAACGGAATCCAATGTAATCTGTTGCCATATCTTGAGGGAAGTATCTGCGTTGCGCCGGATCCAACCAGTATGCGCGATCTCTCCAGCTTCCGCCTTTGTATACACGAACATCGTCGTTAACTAAAGTAGTTCTTTTCGCCGACTTGTCGTACTTTCTTGACATTTGACCTAAGCTATCAACTGAAACATTGTGCTTCGGTGAGTCGTACATGCGTTTTGTATCTTTCGCAGCTTTATCATCTTCCTCAGAATTTCCGAATGAGAAGAAACGAGTAGATTGCTTATCACCATCACGATAATTTCTCATATCACTCTTGTCAAAATTCTGACGTAAGTATGTTTCTTTTTCATCAACTGGTACAGTAGCAATTTGCCCAGGGAAATTACGAGCAATAATTCTACCGTTACTAATTGTATCGTACTTGATGTTTTCCGTCGTAACTAGTTCCACTTTACCATCTTCACCGATTTTATTTTTCGTGTAAACATTACCTCTGTAATAGTTGAAGTCGTTTGCTTCGTCATCAACAATCGGACGATATACATCGGCAACCCATTCAGCAACGTTACCTGCCATATCATACAATCCAAAGTCGTTTGGTGGATACGATTTTACAGCATTTGTAATATCTGCACCATCATCAGACCAACCAGCAATTCCGCCGTAATCTCCTTTACCTTGCTTGAAGTTAGCTAACTGGTCGCCACGGAATTTTCTAGTTCCAGAACGCGTATAGGTGCCTTTCCAAGGATATTTCTTTTGTCCTTTATAATTGTTGTATTCGCGATTTCCTACATCAGAAGCTGCTGCATATTCCCACTCAGCCTCGGTCGGTAGTCGATACTCAGGTGACATGATACCAGAACTGATTTGTGCATAAATGTTGGTCGGCTCTTTCGTTTGTCCTGGTTGTCCGTTAGAACCTCTCGTTGTTGTTGCACGAGCTTTCCCGTTTCTACCTTTTAAAACGATATCTTCATTTCCTCCGTACGTTTGCGTCGGAGCAGCAAGATAAGTTTCTGTGCTAAAGGTACTTTCAGCACTTTGATCTAAGATTTTTGCATCTTTTTTCAAATAGCCGTTTTTCTCGAGCAATGCCTCGTTTACACGATCAGTTCTCCACTTCGCGAACTCGGTCGCCTGAATCCAATTTACTCCAACTACAGGATAGCTCGAGTAAGCAGGGTGACGCAAGTAGTAATTAGTCATCGTTTCATTGTAACCTAAACGATTTCTCCATACTAATGTATCTAGCAAAGCACCTTCGTAGATATTCTTGTAGTTATCTTCTGTTGGAGGGAAAACTTTTTTCAACCAATCGAGGTACTCCATATACATGAGATTTGTAACCTCCGTTTCGTCCATGTAAAACGACTGAACGTGTTGCTGATTTGGACTGTTATTCCAATCGTGCATTACATCATCTTGAACTTTACCCATGGTAAAAGTTCCACCTTCTACGAGTACTAAGCCTGGTGCGGCTTGTTGATTCTTGTATTTTGTGTTTACTTGAAACCCTCCTTTTCTATCATTCAGCTTCCATCCGGTAGCAGAGGAGGTGTTTTTTCCACTAGTACTTTTGCTACAACTTGCAGCTACAAGTACTAATGCCATCGACAAAATCAAGCGTACAGCTGGAAATTTGTTTACTTTCATACGTTCAGCAGGTAATAAAATTTTGAGGCGCAATATAATAATTAAGTCTTATACTGCAACACATTTTTAAACAATTGCAAGTGCTTTCTTAAAACAGCACAACTAAGTAACGAAATATGCATCTGTATATTGTTTTACCCGTCAATTAAAATTTATTTTTACAGTCGAAATAATTACAACCACTTTACGTTTGCTTACAGATGCGTATAAATTTTGCTTACCTATTACTGCTTTTGCCATTAAGTTTGTTTTCGCAAACGATAGGTTCTTTTTCGCTGTCGTGGAACGAACCTCGTTTTGACGCTACCACCGGAAATCTAATCAGTCCGCTTTCATTTGATGCAACGCAATACGTATATGATGCGGAAAAGCAAGTAATCGAATTTGCAGCTGTTCTAAAAGACGTAAAAAACGGTAATTACACTGTCAAACTCACGGATATCGTAACGCAACCCCTATCTGCGTTGCAGTCGTCAACTTTAGGACAAATTGTTTTTCCTGAAAAATTTGAAGCTGAATATATCGAAAGCGTTAATCGCGGACAAATAAAAAGCAAGATTAAATGCAATGCAGTTGCTCGCATAGGCGGTCAACTAGTCAGATTGCAGTCTTTTAAATATGAATTAATCCTAGATACGCAGTCGGCAAGTCGTTCCTCATTGTCTTTTTCAGGTATTCAAAATTCAGTCTTAAGCGGCGGAACCTTCTATAAATTCGCGATCGAAAAATCGGGACTTTATCGCATTTCTCGCTCCTTTTTGCAACAATTAGGCGTAAAAGTCAACCAAATCGATCCACGACAAATTAAGATATATGGCAACGGTGGTCGAATGCTGCCATTGCGAAATAATGTTAATTACCCAACTGATCTAGCAGAAAATGCGATTTATATTTCGGGCGAATCGGATGGAAGATTTGACGATAATGATTACATTCTTTTTTACGGCGAAGGGGTTGATAATTGGAGTCAGGAAAATCTTACCCACAACAACCTGTACGCTAAAGAAACGTATCTTTATTTAACCATTGGCGGTCAAGGCAAACGCATTCAAGCAGCTGCACAGCCCGAAGCTACGGCCGATGCAACCTATAATTCATACGATGCATACGATTTTTATGAAAAGGATTTAAATAATGTAGCGCGCTTAGGTAGACGTTGGTATGGGGAAGACTTTACCGTTGAAAACGAACGGTCATTCGAATTCGACTTAAAGGAATTGGTTCCCGGAAGTCAAGCCAATATCAGTGTTGCAGTTTGTGCTTCCGCATTTACACCAACCAATTTTAGTATTTCAGTTAATGGTGCCAACACACAAACAATCAATCTCAATGCACTTACTGTTGGCAATAGTACTACAATTCAAGGTTTTACTGGTTTAACAAACTTTGCTGTGCCTGCTACGCAAGAAACCACGATAGATGTTGAGTTCGATAACAACGGCGTTCCCGGATCACGAGGTTTTCTCGATTACATTATTATTAGGTCAAAAGCACAGCTAAAAGGTCGCAACGAATCTTTCCGTTTTTGGATTGAAAATTTTGGTGCCGGACAAACAGTTGCTCAATTTGATATTGCCAATGCCAGTGGTATTGAACAAGTTTGGGATGTCACGGATATTTACAACGTTAAATCCATTCTCAATACTACCGCTCAAAACAACTTTAGTTTTAAATCCTTTACCGCCGGAAATCCAAGATTTTTAGCTGTCGACGAACAAAACTTCCTTACTCCGAAAAGAGTATCGCAAACTAGAGCTACGAACCAAAATCTAAAAGGAACCATTTTTCTTGCCGAAAACAACACCTTTAGAGATATCGATTATTTGATCATAACACCATCAATTTTTTTGTCAGAAGCAGAGCGATTAGCTAGCTTTCACCGATTACAAAACGGTTTAAATGTGAAAGTTGTGGAATTGGAACCGATTTACAACGAATTCTCGGGCGGAAAGCAAGATATTGGCGCCATTCGTAATTTCATTCGGTACGTTTACCACAACGCTTCTGCACCGGAAAAGCGTGTAAAATACGTTTGTATGTTTGGTGATGCATCCTATGATCCGCTCGATCGCATTCGAAACAATACCAATTTTGTACCTATTTTTCATTCTACCGATTCCTTTTCGCTCAGTTCTTCTTTCATTTCAGATGACTTCTTCGTTTTACTCGACACTAACGAAGGCAACATGAATCCTTCCGCCGCGACGGGTTTAGATGTAGCCGTGGGCAGAATGCCGGTTAATACGCTGGCACAAGCTGCCGAAATGGTAAATAAAGTGATTGAATATTATGATGCTAAATCCTACGGACGCTGGCGAAATAATTTCGTTTTGATTTCGGATGATGTCGACTTTCCCATTGAAGATCGATTACAAAGAGGAATCGATGAGCTCGCAGCAGATATTGTAGCAGCCAAACCTTTTGTAAATGTTACGAAAATACACACCGATAGTTTTATTCAAGAAAGTTCGGCGGGAGGCGATAGATATCCAAAAGCACGCCGCGAATTTGTAAATGAGTTCGGGAAAGGGGCGCTTGTTTTTAATTATTTCGGTCATGGTGGTGAAGATGGTTTAGCACACGAACGTATTTTAGAAAGAGTCGATGTTCAAAATTTAACCAATCGGTATAAATATCCCCTGTTTGTGACTATCACTTGCGAATTTACTCGTTTTGATAATCCAGGTCGACCCACAGCAGGCGAATTTATGTATTGGAATCCAGCGGGAGGCGCCATTTCGTTACTTACAACAACACGTCAGATTACAATAGATGCCGGCCAACGCATCAACGAAGAGTTGGCGTCAAATCTGTACGGTTATGGAACCAATGATTTAGGCTCAATTGCCGAAGCACTTAAGAATTCAAAAAACAACTCCGCGAGCAATCCACTGATGGTATTTTATATTGGCGATCCCGCAATTGAGCTTGCCATTCCAAAACCAACTATCGTATTAACGAAAGTAAACGATGTTCCGATAGAAAACGGAATTGTAGATTTTCAAGCGCTATCAAAAGTAAAATTAAGTGGAGAAGTTCGCGACGAAACCGGTGTTAATCTCCTTTCTTCTTACCTTGGAGACGCCAGCATTACAGTTTACGATAAAGACATTGAAAGAAGTACTTTAGGTAACGACGGCAGTACGCGCAGCAACGGAGAACTCATTATCATGGATTTTATGAATCTCGGTGAAACCTTATTTCGTGGAAATGCAAGTATCACCGGAGGAAAGTTCGATGTTGAATTTATTGTGCCAAGAGACATCAGAGTTCCAGTAGGAAATGGCCGAATTAGCTTTTACGCAAAACAAACAGGACAAGCAGTAAATCAAACGGGTGTAAATACTGTTATTAAGGTAGGAGGAATAAATCCAAACCCACCAGCTGATAATACGCCGCCGCAAGCCCGATTATTTATGAACGACGAATCGTTTGTAAATGGCGGAATTACAAACGACAGTCCATTTTTATTAGCAATTTTTGAAGACGATAACGGAATTAATACTGCCAGCGGAATTGGGCACGATATTATCGCCATTTTAGATAACGACGAAAGTAAACCGTTTATAATGAACGATTACTACGAAGCCGATGAAAATAATTACAGACGTGGTCGTTTGCGTTTTCCGTTCTCGAACTTAGCTCCAGGATTGCATACATTGAAAGTTACGGCGTGGGATGTTTATAACAATCCGATCTCGGCAGAAATTCAATTTGTTGTGGTTGGCGATGAGAACTTAACACTTACAAATGTCTTGAATTACCCAAATCCGTTTGTAAATTATACTGAGTTTTGGTTTACACACAACCGACCTTTTGAAGATCTAGACGTTCAAGTACAAGTAATGACCATTACAGGGAAAGTAGTATGGACTCGAAATCAGACCGTTACCACCGAAGGTTTTCTGAGCAGGAGCATTACTTGGGACGGAAAAGACGACTTTGGCGATAAAATAGGTAAGGGTACATACATCTATAAATTAACGGTAAGGTCGCGAACAGCGGGAAAAACAGCCGAAAAAATCGAGAAACTTGTTATCCTTTAGAAAAAAACTATATTTGTTTCACATAATTCCAGACGTTAGAATGAAAAGAAAATCATTATTGCTACTAGGTTTGTTGGCAATGTTCAAAGGATATGCGCAAGATGACAACCGAGTAATAACGACCGGAGTTCCCTTTCTTCTTGTAGCTGCCGATGCGCGCTCAGCAGGTTTAGCCGATCAAGGTGTGGCAACTTCTCCAGACGCTTTTTCTCAACAATACAACCCAGCAAAATACGCTTTCGCAATCGATAAGCAAGGTTTTTCGATGAGCTACACACCTTATCTGACCGACTTAGTGAACGATATTGCATTAGCGCAAGTAACCTATTACAACCGAATTGGCGAAAGATCGGCATTTGCAGGTTCGTTACGCTTTTTTGGATTAGGAGAAATCATTTTACAAGAATCGTTCGATGGGCCACAAACGCAAGTAAACCCAAACGAATTTGCGCTCGACGGATCGTATTCTTTACGCTTAAGTGAACGATTTTCTATGGCTGTTGCCGGAAGATATATTCGATCGCAATTGCGTATTCAAGACGCTACCGGAGATGCTTCACCAGCGTCGTCTTTTGCTGTCGATGTAGCGGGTTACTACCAGTCGGAAGAGTTGGCATACAACGATTTTAACGGAAGATGGCGTGCCGGTTTTAATTTCCAAAATCTGGGTCCGAAAATCAGCTACGATGCTGATGAACTGAGCACCAATTTCTTGCCTGCAAACATGCGATTAGGAGGAGGATTCGATTTTATTTTCGACGATTATAATAAGGTAGGTGTAAGCTTAGAATTAACGAAATTGTTAGTTCCAACGCCTCAAGAAATTACCGATGTAAATGGTGATGGCGAAATTGATGGCACCGACCGTTCCATTATCAATGATGAATACAGAAGAGTAGGCTGGGTTGATGGTATTTTCAAATCGTTTAACGACGCTCCCGATGGTTTTGCCGAAGAATTGCGCGAGTTTACGTATTCGGTAGCTGCAGAATATCTTTACCAAGAAAGCTTTGCCATGCGATTAGGGTACTTTAACGAACATGAAACTAAAGGTGCTCGTAAGTTCTTTTCGCTAGGCGCTGGATTTAAATATAATGTGGTAAAAATCGATGTGTCGTATCTTTTCTCAGCGAGTCGAGTTCGAAATCCGCTCGAGAACACTTTGCGTTTTTCGCTCACGTTTAATTTTGGAGACAAATACGACGAATATTAGAGACAAAAGAATAATAATAGCAGAATCCAAATTTTCAAATAATGAGAATTTGGATTTTTTCTCCCCCGAACTTTATGAAAAAACAAATCGTAAATCTTGAGTTCACAACATTTGAAAACCTATCAGAATTGCCCGCGGATGTTGCATCACTAATGCAAGAAGCTATAACGGCTCGCGATAAAGCTTATGCTCCGTATTCCAATTTTAGAGTCGGTGCCGCTATTTTGCTAGAGAATGGTGAAATTGTAACGGGTTCAAATCAAGAAAATGCAGCGTATCCTAGCGGCTTGTGTGCCGAAAGAGTGGCCGTATTTTACGCCGGTGCAAAGTACCCAGGCATTGCTGTAAAAAAAGTTGCGGTTACGGCTTGTAACGAAAATCAAGATAATTTACACCCAATTCCGCCCTGTGGCGCGTGCCGCCAATCGTTAGCGGAATATGAGATGCTCGCAAACAACGATATTGAGCTCTTTTTTATGGGTGCAGGAGGTGCCATTTTTAAATCCGACTCGGTAAAAGATCTATTGCCGTTCACTTTTGATAAAAACTTCCTCTGATTCGTTAAAAATAAAATATTTACATTTTTCTCGTCGGAATGATTGTTTATTTTTGCACCCGACAGTTTAAACCGGCAAAGCTAGCTGTGAGGAAACTATTTTGCGCTTGAGAACTGTTTAATAATTGTCAAGCAATCACAATCTTTTAAAAAATGAAAGAAATAACTAAGGATGTTTACCTGAAGTGGTACGAGGATATGCTGTTTTGGCGCAAGTTCGAAGATAAACTTGCGGCGCTTTATATCCAACAAAAAGTTCGCGGATTTTTGCACTTGTACAACGGTCAAGAAGCTGTGTTAGCAGGTGCGCTTCATGTAATGGATTTGTCGAAAGATAAAATGATTACGGCGTATCGAAACCACGTGCAGCCCATCGGAATGGGTGTTGATCCACGAAAAGTAATGGCCGAACTACTCGGAAAAGTTACCGGAACGTCGAAAGGTATGGGTGGTTCGATGCACATTTTTTCTAAAGAACATGGCTTTTACGGTGGTCACGGAATTGTAGGTGCACAAATTCCAGTAGGTGCTGGAATCGCTTTCGCAGATAAGTATTTTGGTCGCGATGGTGTTACGTTGACCTATTTTGGCGACGGTGCTGCTCGTCAGGGTTCGCTACACGAGGCGTTTAATATGGCTATGTTGTGGAAACTTCCGGTGGTTTTTATCGTAGAAAATAACGGTTATGCTATGGGTACTTCCGTAGAAAGAACCGCAAACCACGGCGACATTTGGAAACTCGGTTTGGGTTACGAAATGCCTTGCGGACCAGTTGACGGTATGAATCCAGTAAAAGTTGCTGAAGCCATGCACGAAGCTATCGAACGGGCGAGACGCGGTGACGGACCAACTTTCCTTGAAATGAAAACATACCGATACAGAGGTCACTCGATGTCGGATGCACAATTATACCGAACCAAAGACGAGGTAGAAGAGTACAAGAAAATAGATCCAATTACGCAAGTTCTCGATATTATTAAAGAGAAAAGCTACGCTACTGATGCAGAGATAGAAATTATCGATGAGCGCGTAAAAGATTTAGTAGAAGAGTGTGCCACATTTGCGGAAGTATCAGATTTCCCAGAAGTACAGCAATTGTACGATGTGGTTTACGAACAAAAAGATTATCCATTTTTACCTCATAAACTGAAATAGATGGCTACAAAAATTACCATGCCGCGCCTGAGTGATACCATGACTGAAGGAACTGTTGCCAAATGGTTAAAGAAAGTCGGAGATCAGGTGAAAGAGGGCGATATATTAGCTGAAATCGAAACCGATAAAGCAACCATGGAGTTTGAATCATTCAACTCGGGCGTGTTGCTTCATATTGGTGTACCAGAGGGCGGAACGGCTCCAATCGATTCGCTTCTAGCAGTTATTGGTCAAGCTGGCGAAGTGTACGACGCTTCCGCGGAAGACGCACCAAAAGTTGAAACTGCGCCGAAAGAAGAATCGGCTCCAGTAGCTGAGGTGGCAGCTCCTGCTGCTAGTAATGCGCTTCCAAAAGGCGTTATTGTGGTGACTATGCCGCGCTTGAGCGATACGATGACGCAAGGAACTGTTGCTACTTGGCTGAAAGCCGAAGGCGATACCATTAAAGAAGGCGATATTCTTGCTGAAATCGAAACAGATAAAGCAACCATGGAATTCGAGTCGTTTTATTCCGGAACGCTTCTTAAAATTGGTGTGAAAGTTGGCGAATCAGCACCAGTGGATAGCATGTTGGCAATTATCGGTCCGGCCGGAACAGATGTTTCGGGAGTTAATGCGGCTTCGGCTGCTCCTGCAACGGCTGCTCCCGAAGTAACGGAAACTCCAGCTGCTGCACCAGTTGCTGCTGTGGAAGAAGTTTCTCATTCAGGCGGACGTTTGTTTGTTTCTCCCTTGGCTCGTAAAATGGCCGAAGAAAAAGGAATCGATTTGCGTCAGGTGAAAGGTTCTGGCGAAAACGGACGTATTATTAAATCGGATATTGAAAACTTCAAACCTCAGGCTGCTGCTACTCCAGTTGCTGCCGCTGCTGCTACTCCAGCTCCGGTGTACAAACCTGTTGGAAGTGAATCGGTTGAGGAAGTGAAGAATTCGCAAATGCGTAAAATTATCGCAAAACGTTTGTCGGAATCGAGTTTCACAGCTCCGCATTTCTTCTTGACAATCGAAGTGGATATGGACGCAGCAATTGCAGCTCGTAGCGTGATTAATGCCATTCCAGAGACGAAAGTTTCGTATAACGATATGGTGATTAAAGCGTCGGCAATGGCGTTGCGCAAGCATCCAAAGGTAAATTCACGTTGGACGGAAGAAGCTACATTAATCAACAAACACATTCACATTGGTGTGGCAGTTGCTGTGGAAGATGGCTTGGTAGTTCCGGTGTTGAAATTTGCCGACCAAATGTCGTTTTCTGAAATTACACATGCAGTGAAAGATGTGGCTGGTCGTGCGAAGAGTAAAAAACTTACGCCAGACGAAATGGACGGAAGTACGTTTACGATTTCGAATTTAGGAATGTTTGGCATTCGCGAATTCACGTCGATTATTAACCAACCGAATTCGGCGATTTTGTCGGTAGGCGCTATCGTGGAAAAACCAGTGGTTAAAAACGGACAAATTGTTGTAGGAAATACAATGACTCTTACTTTAGCTTGCGATCACCGTACGGTTGATGGCGCTATTGGAGCACAGTTCTTACAAACCTTACGTATGTATTTGGAACAACCTGTTACCATGCTTGCGTAATTCACGAAAATTTGAAAAATGCATTATAAATAAAAAAACCGCTTTCAAAGAGCGGTTTTTTTATGGTTTGATTTTCGCAGTAGCGATTGCAGCGAAAATCCTTTTGTTACGTAGCTTTGCGAAGGAACAAAAGATTGCAGCGGAAAGCGCGACGGCCCGGCGCACATCCGTTTTTTGATAACGCTTTTAGGGCCGGACTGCCCAAATACATATGAAAACATTTTTAGTAACAGGAGCTTCGCGCGGAATTGGACTTGAAACGGTAAAAACACTGTTGGACGCTGGCGCGCGCGTGGTTTTAGTAAGTCGAAACGCTAGTGAAGTAAATTTGGAATCGGCACATTTGATTAAGTTGAACGCAGATTTATCGGCCGACAACGAAGGAGAAAAAATTGCTAACGCGCTTAAATCATTGGAAATAAATGTTATAGATGGTTTGGTTCACAACGCAGGAACCTTGATTTGCAAGAAATTTGAGTCGCTTACCTTAGCCGATTTTGAGTCGGTTTATCGGGTTAACGTTTTTGCTGTGGCCATGCTTACGCAGGCGTTGTTGCCGTTTTTGCACCGCGGTTCGCATGTTTTGGGAATCAGTTCGATGGGTGGCATTCAAGGAAGCAGTAAATTTTCGGGTTTGGCGGCGTACAGCAGCAGTAAAGGCGCACTCATTACGTTGTTTGAGCTGTTGGCAGAAGAGTTTAAAGAGCAAGGAATTTACTTTAATTCGTTGGCTTTGGGTGCGGTACAAACGGAGATGCTCGCAGAGGCGTTTCCGGGTTATGTAGCTCCAGTGACTGCGCCCGAAATGGGTAGTTTTATTGCCGATTTTGTGCAAAATGGTCATCGTTTTTTCAACGGAAAAGTGCTGCCGGTGGCGTTGTCGACTCCGTAAAAATTTTATTTTTATAGAACAGATGCACACAACCGTTTCACCATTGTGAAAGATATTTTAGCGAAATACGTGCCCGAAGCTGCGGTCGACTACTGTTTCGATCTGATTGTACATTGGCGTGTGCATTTGCAGATTGTGAACGATCGGAAAACCAAGCACGGTGATTATCGAAAGGAAGCCGACGGCAAACACCGAATTACGGTAAACGGCGGTAAAAATAAGTATCGGTTTTTGATGACGCTCGTGCATGAAATTGCGCATTTGACGGCATTTGAAAAGTACGGTCGGCGCATAAAACCGCATGGTTTGGAGTGGAAACACGAGTTTCGAACGTTGATGTTGCCGGTTTTGAATACGTCGGTTTTTCCAGGCGATTTACTGCAATTGTTGGCGCGGCATTTGCGAAACCCGTCGGCAAGTGATGGAACCGATGTTACGTTAACGATTGCATTTAAGCACTACGATCCGGCAACGGAATACGAATATTTATTTACTTTGCCGTACAACAGTTTCTTTCAAACGCCCGACGGTCGGGTTTTTCGAAAAGTAGGCTTAATTCAAAAACTGATTGAATGTACGGAAGTGCAGACAGGACGGCGATTCAAATTTAGACCTAACGCAGAAGTTAAACAGGTAACGCATGAAAAATAACAACAGATTTGCAGTGATAATGGCTGGTGGTGTGGGCTCACGCTTTTGGCCAGTTAGTACAGCTAAACATCCAAAACAGTTTCACGATATGTTGGGAACGGGAAAGAGTTTGCTACAACAGACTTTTTCGCGCCTGCAACGCATAGTTCCCGAATCGCAGATTTTGGTACTCACAAACGAAGCCTATGTTTCGTTAGTTGCCGATCAATTGCCGGAAGTTTCCTTAGAAAACATCATAGCCGAACCAGCGATGCGAAATACGGCGCCTTGTATTTTGTTTGCTGCTCTGAAGATTAAGCTTGCAAATCCGGATGCTGTTTTTATCGTGGCACCGAGCGATCATTTTATTGAAGACGAAGTTGCATTTATTTCCGATGTTGATTTGGCCATGGAATTTGCTTCGCGCGAAGATGTGTTGCTTACCTTGGGAATTGTTCCGACTTTTCCAAATACCGGTTTTGGATACATTGAAAGTGGGGAAAATTTAGGCGCATTTAAACGTGTCAAGCAATTTCGTGAAAAACCTGATTTAGAGACGGCCAAGGAATTTTTAGCTGCCGGTACTTTTTATTGGAATGCGGGAATTTTTGTGTGGAGTGCACGTTCGGTATTGAGCGCTTTTGAGAAATATCAGCCGGAAATGATGCAATTGTTCTCGGTTTTCAGTGAGGCGCAAACAGCCGAAGAAACGAAAGAAACTTTAGCTGAAGTTTATCCGCAAGCAGCAAATATTTCTATCGATTATGCCGTGATGGAACCGGCGCAAAATGTTGTTGTTTTACCAGCGAGCTTCGATTGGAACGACTTGGGTACTTGGGGCGCGTTGTATGAAAAGTTACCAAAAGACGACCAAAATAATTCTGTGGTTAATGCGCGATTACTAAGTAAAGAATCGAACGGAAATGTCATTTCCACAACTTCGAACAAACGCGTAGTAGTAAAAGGCTTGAGTAATTTTATGATTGTAGAAACCCACGATACAATACTTATTTATCCGTTATCCGACGAGCAATCGATAAAAGAAATCAGTTCCGAAGCTGAGCGTTTGTAAGTTACTTTAGTCTGTATTTAACTTTTTAGATACGCTTCGCGAACTTTCTTGAATAAATTCGACGAATAGACGAAGTCGGTTACGGCTTTATTGTCGGTTACGAAAATCTGCGATTTATCGCCTTGCCATTCTTTGATTCCGTTTTTCAGGAATACGATGTTTTCACCAATTTCCATCACCGAGTTCATGTCGTGGGTATTAATCACGGTTGTGATGTTGTATTCTTTGGTGATTTCGTGAATTAGGTTATCGATAAGAATCGCGGTATTGGGATCGAGGCCGGAGTTTGGTTCGTCGCAAAACAAGTATTTCGGATTGTTTACGATGGCGCGAGCAATGGCAACTCGTTTTTGCATGCCGCCGGAGATTTCGCTTGGCAATTTTTTATGAGCGTCGATCAGGTTTACACGTTGCAAAACAACATCGACACGTTCGTTGATTTCAGCTCTCGATTTAGTGGTGAACATGCGTAAGGGAAAAGCCACGTTTTCGGCCACAGTCATGCTGTCGAATAAGGCACTTCCTTGAAATACCATGCCGATTTCGGTACGTAATTCGCGGCGTTCATCTTTAGAAAGATCGGCGTAAATGCGTCCGTCGAAGTCGATCGTTCCCGAATCCGGACTGTGAATTCCCAGCAGTGTTTTGAGCAAAACGGTTTTTCCGCTGCCGCTTTGTCCGATAATGAGATTGGTTTCTCCGGTTCGAAAAACGGTCGAAATTCCTTTGAGCACCTGACTGCCGTTAAACGCCTTTTTAACATCGGTAATGGTAATCATGTCAACAGCAATTGAGTTAAAATATAATTCATGGTAATGATGGCAACTGATGTCCATACGAAGGAAACGGTCGATGCTTTTCCAACTTCAAGTGCGCCACCTTTCATGTAATAGCCGTGAAAACTTGGAATTGTTGCTAATAAAATAGCGAAGATGAAGGTTTTAATGAAGGCGTATGCGATGTGAAAGGGAATAAATTCGTTTTGAGTTCCCATAATGAAATCGGCACTGCTGGCAAAACCGCCGTAAACTGCTGCGATGTAACCTCCGAAAATGCCGAGAAACATGGAAATTCCAATCACAAACGGATACAAAAGCAGGGCTATGATTTTTGGGAAAACTAGGTAGTTTAGTGAGTTAACGCCCATAACTTCGAGCGCGTCGATTTGTTCGGTTACGCGCATGGTTCCGATGCTGGATGTAATGAACGAACCCATTTTTCCGGCCATGATAATCGAAATAAATGTGGGTGCAAATTCGAGAATAATGGATTGTCGGGTTGCGAAACCAATAAGGTATTTGGGAATTAACGGATTGGTTAAGTTTAAAGCCGTTTGTATTGAAACTACACCACCCACGAAGAACGAAATAAAACATACAATTCCTAGCGAGTCGATTATCAGATCGTCGACTTCTTTAAGGATGAGTCCTTTCATCACCGACCATTTCGTAGGTTTGTTGAAAACCTCTTTGATCATTAAAAAATACCGACCCATTTGAGTCAGATAACGCAGTAACATCATAGCATTTCAATTAGTGTAAAGGTAGTGATTCTGCTTTGAGTGTCATTCATCCGAATATTTTCTGCTTAATTTTTTTCCAACGATACGATTTGATGAAACGAGCTTGTTCAGGCGTTACTAATTTGGCTTTCGCCGAAAGAAAAGCGATCAGAAAACCATTTAAGTAAGGGAAAAGCAATGTTGGCCTTTTCTTGCGAAGAGCGAGTTTTAGTGAGGCTATTGCTGTGAGTAAAAATCCGTATCCCAGGCTATAAAACGCTTCGCCTTGGGTTTTCGCTGCTTTTTTATTGTAGCTGAAACCCGTTGGTTTGA
>CALRVY020000041.1:0-19110 GCA_943371725.1 Pseudanabaena sp. UWO311
CAAGCTTAGGCACCGACCCTATGTGGGTTCGGGCGGGAAAAAGACACGTTAAGTAGTGAACGGCACGTTGTCTTAATACTTAATACTCCAATCTTGATACTTACAAGATACGTAAAGTGGCAAATTTATCGATTCAGACAGCTTTCGAAACTAGCTTCAACCAAAAAATCTAATTCGTACTTTTACCCCATGTTACACATTTCAATTGTCGGAACGGGAAACGTGGGTTTTCATTTGGCTCAGGCTATTGCTGCTTGTCCGGGAATGAAAATCATCGAAATTTTAGGTCGAAATACCGATATGACTGGTTTTCCTACTAAAATTAGCACCCATTTCGAACGATTGCCGGAAACTGATCTTATTCTGATAGCCGTTGCCGACCATGCTATTGCTTCCGTTATCGAGCAAATTCCAAATACATTTTCGGGAATAGTGGCGCATACAGCTGCTTCGGTGCCTATGAGCGTACTCAAACGCTTTAAAAATCGTGGCGTTTTTTATCCGTTGCAAACCTTTTCAAAAAGCAAAGCCATTTCGTGGAAAGAACTGCCTGTTTTTTTAGAATCGAGTAATGAAAAAGCTCAAAATCAATTAGAAATACTAGCATCGAAGTTACAAACGCAAATTCGTTATACCAACTCCGAACAGCGTTTAAAACTCCATTTAGCTGCTGTTTTCAGTTGCAATTTTGTGAATGCATTGTTCGCTTGCGCGGAAGACATCTTACAATGCGAAAATGTACCATTCGACGTACTCAAACCACTGATTTCCGAAACTGTCGAAAAAGCATTTTCCTTATCGCCACAAAAAGCACAAACCGGACCCGCGTTGCGAAATGATAAACCGACTTTGCAAAGTCATTTGAAGGCGCTATCTCATCCAGAATTGCACAACTTATATCAAAAACTTACCGAATTAATTCAAAAACAACATGGAATCGTATAAGCACTTACTTAATCATATTACCACTTTTATTTTTGATGTCGACGGCGTTTTAACCAACGGCGAAGTTCATGTAACCAACGACGGAGAAATGCTGCGTACCATGTACATACGAGACGGTTTTGCTATGAAAGCAGCCGTCGAATCGGGCTATCGTGTAATCATCATTTCCGGTGGTAAAAACGATGGTGTGCGGATTCGATTGCAAAATCTGGGAATTACCGATATTGTTTTGGGTTCAGCGAATAAAGTGGAAGCGTTTCACGAATTCGTTGACGGTTATCAACTCGATCCAAAACAAATCTTATATATGGGCGACGATATTCCGGATTATCACGTGATGAAACTCGTTGGTTTACCTACTTGTCCGCAAGATGCCGCGCCCGAAATCAAAGCCATTTCCAAATACATTTCGCATAAAAACGGCGGTTTAGGCGCAGTTCGCGACGTTATCGAACAAACCATGCGTGTTCAAGGCAAATGGACCACGTATTTTGACGGCAAACACGACTAATGTTCCAAAAGAATCAGCTACCTTTGCGGGCTGATTTTTTTTATAGCATGAGATTACACAGAAATCTGGTTTACACCACGATTGATTCCTTGAATATGATTTTCAATGAAGACGCTTACGCCGATAAGGTTGTGGCGCTTGCATTGAAAAAAGATAAACGCTGGGGCAGTCACGATCGAAAATTTGTTGCCGAAACCATATACGAAATTGTTCGTTGGAAGCGTCTTTACGCGGAAATAGCCGATGTAAAAGCGCCATTCGACCGACCCGATTTATGGCGCATATTCGCCGTTTGGGCGGTATTGCGTGGCTACCCGATTCCAGATTGGACGCAATTGCAAGGCGTTCCTGAACGAAAAATTAAAGGTAGATTCGACGAGCTTTCCAAACAACGGGTCTTTCGCGAATCAATTCCTGATTGGATGGATGAAATGGCTGTCGCCGAACTCGGTGAAGCATTTTGGAATAAAGAACTTCAGGCGCAAAACCAACAAGCAAAAGTGATTTTACGCGTAAATACGTTAAAAACGACGCCTCAAAAATTACGTGCCATCTTGATGGATCTCGATATTGCAACGGATTACCTCGACGACCAACCACACGGATTAATTCTTCGCGAGCGTGCCAACGTGTTTTTAACCGAAGCCTTTAAAGAAGGATTGTTTGAAGTACAGGACGCCAGTTCGCAATTGGTAGCTCCCCTACTCGATGTTAAGCCCGGAATGCGCGTAATCGACGCATGTGCTGGCGCCGGCGGAAAAACCTTGCACTTGGCTTCGCTAATGGAAAATAAGGGTCAGCTTATCGCTATGGATTTGTACGAAAGTAAACTCAAGCAATTGAAGCTTCGCGCCAAGCGAAACGGAGCTTTTAACATTGAATACCGCATTATCGATTCCACGAAAGTGATTAAAAAACTGCATCAAAAAGCCGATCGCGTGCTGATTGACGCGCCCTGTAGCGGTTTGGGCGTTTTGAAAAGAAATCCGGATTCAAAATGGAAACTAAAGCCCGAATTCATCGACAATATTCGCGATGTGCAAAAAGATGTATTGTATCGTTATTCGGAGATGGTAAAACCTGGCGGTAAGCTCGTTTACGCTACGTGTTCTATTTTGCCTTCTGAAAATCAGAATCAAATAGCTGCCTTTTTGGAAACCGACCACGGAAAAAACTTTAATTTTATTACAGATAAAAATATTTTTGCGCATGAAACTGGTTTCGATGGGTTTTATATGGCATTGCTAGAACGAAAAAGCTTATGAAAAGAATAATTACTACACTACTTGCACTTTATGCTATCGGAATTTTTGCACAAGCCGGAGCACCTGCCGCTTACTATAGTGGATTTAACTGGAATCTTACCGGCGACGCGCTAAAAACAGCGCTGGCAACAAAAATTACAGATACCGATTTTGTCGATATTTCATATAGCCAACTGTGGACGATTTTAAAAGTTACAGACGTAAATCCGACCAACTCGTCGGAAGTACTTTTAATGTACGGCTATGAAAATGGAACAGATGGAATGGCGTTTAACGACCGTGCGCGCGACAAGGATAACAATGGAGGAGGTACCGGACAATGGAACCGCGAACATGTGTATCCACAATCAGTTGGCACGCCAGATTTAGGTCAAAGTGGCCCTGGTGCTGACCCACACATGTTGCGTCCATGCGATGAATCCCAAAACAATGCTCGTGGTAATCGCAAATTTGCAGCAGGTAGTGGCAATGCAGGAACTGTGGGACAAAATTGGTATCCGGGCGACGAATGGAAGGGTGATGTGGCACGCATTATCATGTATATGTATTTACGATACGGCGAACAATGTTTACCTATAAATGTAGGTACAGGCGCAACTGTTTCGACAGATGGTGACTTACCTTTATTGTTTTTGCAGTGGAATGCTGAAGATCCGGTTTCTCCGTTTGAAGATCAGAGAAACACGTACATACAGGTTACGGCACCGGCATCACTTCGTCAAGGAAACCGCAATCCGTTTATAGACAATCCGGTTTTGGCGACACTTATTTGGGGCGGACCGGTAGCGCAGAATCGTTGGCCAAACTTATTTTTGAACACCGAAACGCGCACATTAGATGCTGCTACAACGATTTACCCAAATCCGGCGACTGCAAATTACGTCTATGTTAATAGCACAACCGATTTAGAAGCTATTGAAATTATAAACCTCAACGGTCAGCTCGTACAACGTATTTTAAAACCAACTGAAGTTAACGACACATACCAAATTCAAAACTTAAGCAAAGGATTTTACTTGGTGAAATTAAGTGCTAATGGCGAAACTACCACGAAGAAGTTGGTGGTAAACTAAACGTTTGCGAATCGATATAGTATGAAGCCGAGACACATGTTCTCGGTTTTTTTGATTGGGAGATTGAAAGATTGAAAAAAATTTCATTTTCACCAACCTTTTGTAGCGTTACGGCCGACCACATAGGCACAGAGCGAACATACAAAGGTGGAGAATTAAATTATGGCTTTTGCCGCATCGCGATTCAAATCGCGTTGTCGAAAACCAATCGTTTAATAAGTGATTTTACATAGTTTTTGTAGCAGTACGGCCGACCACATAGGCACAGAGCGAACATAGAAAGGTGGAGGATTAAGTTGCGGCTTTTGCTGCCGCGCGATTCAAATCACGTTGTCGAAAACCAATCGTTTAACAAGTGATGTTTTAGCGGTACGGCAGACCACATAGGCACAAAGCGAACATAGAAAGGTGGAGGATTAAGTTGCGGCTTTTGCTGCATCGCGATTCCGACGGAAAGGTTTAAGTAGAAATGGAGCATAAAGGTCACAATATTGGAGCACTGCGTACGAAGTAGTTTTTTAGAAAAAATAAAAAAACTTTAGTTTAATCCGTCAGTTTCCAAGATGTTCTTTACAAATGATTAACGCTGCCTGAGGTAAAGATTTTAAGCCACCAGATTACCCAAAAGAAATACTTAACGTGAGGTTTAGAAAAATTTTTGTTAGACTTTTATATAGGTCTATTGGGTATAACAGGCGCATTTTCTTTGGAATACCCGTGTATCTCAAAAAAATACAACGAAATAAACGACTGTTTAAATGGTTCGCTTAAAAAAATAGTTTGTGGAATTTATCATCACTTAAGCTAAGGTATTCATTTCTAGGTGTCTAAAAAATATTTTTATATCGAAGTCACGTTATTGATGTTCTCTGCTAATAACGTTGCCAACAAACAAATTTTAATACCTTTGCGAAGCATATAAAATCAACTGCGGATTTTCTCCAAATGTGGAATCAAGTTAAAATCTTGAACTGTCGTGCAACTGTGGTTTTCTTTTTTTTAAGAAATGAGTCAGATACACATAGTTGATTTTTGTTTTAGCATCACGATAAGTGCTTAAACGACCTACTTCATTTCGCAATAGAGATGGTGTTCGTTTGTTTACTTGTCGGTAACATCAAAATTATGACACCAGAATACGACAACGCATTGGCTAAATTTCACGATAGCTTACAAATATTACCGCTTCCGCTGATTTCGTGGGATATTTTCAACTCGCATTATCTCGAGCTCAACCAATTTAATGCCATCCAAAAACAATGGCTTAGAAAGGTAAATTTTAATGACGTGCTCCAATCCAAGAAAGAAATCATTGTGACCAACATGAAGCAAGAGATTATCTATGCCAGCAGCGGATTGTTCTTGATGAATGGTTATCATTCGCATGAGGTTATCGGAAAAACGCTAAAGTTATTTCAGGGCGAATTAACTTGTGAAAGAGCAAGAAACAACATCAAAAAAGCGCTTCAAGAAAAAGCGCCGTTTAAAGAAGTAATCTTAAATTACAAAAAAGACGGGTCGACCTACCTCTGTGAAATCGAAGCGTATCCAAAATTTAATTTGAAAGGCGAGTTAATCAACTACATAGCATTTGAGCGCATTGCATCGTAACGCAATAGAGTGAGACTGGAAACCTGAGTTCGATTAAAAATCATTTATTTATCTGTTTTCTGACTGCAATTTTTAAATCGAACTCAGGTTGCAAAATTAAATAAGTCTAAAACAACGATTTTTTAACTTATAATTTGCTAGCGAGCTGCATCTTATCAGAGGTCGATTTTGCCCTGGTGCAAAACAATTTTTGATTTAAGAAACTACATTTATAATCTGTCGAAAAAGCCGAACATTTTTATTGTGATTTAAATTGCTACGATCTATCACTATGGAATTGGACAATTTCAATTTTTTATGCTTTTTTTAGCTTCTTTTTAAAACACGACTTAATACTTCGCTAAATTCTGTCTTCCATAAACGATCATAGTGTCCGCCCGTAAATACCTTTACTTCTATAAACGATTTTGACTCCTTATATTTTGCAGTTAAGTACTCCGCCTCTGATTTTAAGAAAAATGGTTCTTCGCTACCATATCTTAGGTACAAATTTGGATAGACAGTTTTTTCATTCCATGGATTTGCACTAATGTCGCCACCAAAAATCGAAAAGCAAAAATACGTGCCAATTATCTCGGGATTGCTGTTCAATAAACTTACTCCAAATCCAGCTCCGTTCGACACTCCATAAAAATATCTGCCGTACTTATCGTTATTCTGATTGTACTTAAGCTCTACGTACTTTATGAGCTCATCCGCAAAGTATCGCTTATGATTATTGAATCGTTTAGCTAAGGCAGAATCTTTTGTAATACTTCCATAATCATTGATGTATTCAAAGTTTCGATAAGCTAAATAAACCATTTTGCCATCACCGGTTGTTACAAGGCTGCTGTCTGCAATTTTTGTATTTGAAAAACTGGCAATAAAGATCAGAGGCTTAATAATTTGTTTACTGATTAATGAATCCAATAACTCTTTTGTCTCACTGATATTCGTTCCTCCGTCGGTTGCAAAAATGATGGGATACTTGTGGGACGTTTTAAAACCGCGCGGTAAATACACGCTATGTTTTCGATACTCATTTAAATTCTTACTGTATATCGAATCTATTGCAACTAATGAATGCTCCTGCAAAAGTGCGGTATTGGCCTTACATGCTAAAACTAAAACGGCAATTGATGCCAATAAACAAAAGTTTTTCATTATTACTGATTTTGAAACTGCATTACGGTAGTCTGAAAAGCCACTAAAAGTTTAATATATTGGTGATTTGGTGTTAAATAGTTTTCGCCTTGTCGATAGTCGTTTGTATTTTATCGATGTCCGCTATAAGCTTTACAATCTTATGGTCAATCCAAGTCAATAAATTAATGATTGATTTATGAACTTCTAATGTTTCTTCAAAGTCAATGGCATTACTGTTAAAACAAATTGGTTCGTTGTGTTTAATCTTATTTCTGAAATGCCTTACTTTATCCGATTCATCATTACCTTCTTTTCGTCCATGACCCGAAGGTAACGAAATAAATATTTGTATAGGTTTACTTTTCAATAAACGATGATGGTGAACTGCAAAAAAGTCGGTCCAAAAGCCGAGTGTTTGTCGGAATTTTTAATAGCAATAATTGCAGGTATTCCGTAAAAGAAAATATCAAATAAGTCAAGTAAGTGCCGCTTTAATGCTTGTGTAAAGACAATATCCCTACGATCTAGTGATTGAACCTTTAAACTAAATGCTTGGTGCCCCAATGTTGCACCGTAAAATGCTTAAATAACGATGAAGCAAACGAACCAAAGAATAAAAATCGGTGAAGCTAGAAGACCTTCTACCGTTTTAACCTTCATCATTATCGTGTCCGAACGACATAATGTAACTGTAAAAAAAGAATACATAAAGACCGTAGTCGAGCAAAGTAGCAAAAATTATCTTTTTGAGATTTTTTTCTTCTTCCGCTTCAGGCACTACCGGAATTTGCTTTTCACCTTTGCAACCACATTATTTCGGTAGACCACATAGGCACAGAGGAGACATAGGTAGCAGAATTCTATTATTTGTAAGGGTATTTTAATTATTTAGCTTTTTCACTTCATTCGCATCTGCTAGCTATCGGAATTCGCTTTTCACTTTTGCAACTACATTATTTCAGTTGACCACATAGGCACAGAGGAGACATAGGTTAATTCCGACAACTGTAACCCAAGTCTTATTAGAGAAAACGATGCGCTAAAATACTATTAACCATATTTTTGGCTGGTTTGAGTGCTATTACTACAAAATCTGCTTTTTTGACTTCAATAGCTCAATTTAAATGCTGCAAATTTTAGACTTTCGAACGTTAACTAAAAACCTCCTTAAAACTCATTAATTGCAATTATTTTTCCACTCATTTTTAGTAACGCATTTCCTAGCCCCGGTTGCAGCGTAAAGCGCGCAAAGCCCAAGAAGACTATTTTGCCGAAAGCTGTGGCGACCAACGGAAGCCGCGAGCTGCACGTGCTAAATACCTTCTTGGGCTGCGTACTTGTAGCGAAAAACGGGATTAGCTTCTAAAAACTAATCCTATTCTTTTAATGTAAATTCTTGACTTCTTGTTGTTTGGCTACTGTGGCAAAGTCGGTTGTGAGGCGGGTAGCGTAATCGTCGAGTAAATGCATCACGCGGTCGCGGTCTTTAGATTTAACAATCAAACCGGCGTGGTACTCCAACGGTACGCGGAAACAAACCTCCGGATCGTTAAAAGCACTCAAATCGGGATGCTCGTATTTAGAAAGCGTGAGTACGATACCCGCATACTCCTTTTTCACCTTTGGTAATTTGTACGTGTGACCTTTAGCCAGCGCGTCTTCAATAGCTGCCCACTCGGCCCACAAATTAATATCCGACGCTGCGGCTACCATTTCGGCCAAGTGCGCTCCTCCTACTCTACTCGACGTTTCGAGGAAATACACCTTGCCGTCGTCGTTGCATTTAATGTACTCCGAATGCGCCGCACCGTGCTTTAATCCAAATCCTTTAATTACTTGCTCGTTGCAGGCTTTGATTGCCACATCGTCTTCCGAGCCGTATTCAATCACCGCCGAACGGAAAATGCCACCGCCTTGCGAGATTTCCATAGGCGTTGCCAAATATTTAGACGTGATACTAAACAAAATCTTACCGTTTACTATCAAACTATCACAGTGATAAACAGCACCCGGACGAAATTGCTCCACCAAATACTTAAAGCGGTTGTTGCCCAGCTCGTTGATGTTATTCCACAATTCTTCCTTGTTGTGCACCTTGATAATTCCGGATGCCGAAGCCTCCGAACGCGGTTTTAACACCCAAGGCGGCGAAACCGAATCGGCAAAATTATTGATTTCGTTATCGTTAAAAAGTGGCGAAAACTTAGGGTTTGAAATGCCGCAACTCTTGGCACGCATGCGCATGGCGAGCTTATCGCGGAAATATCTGCCGGTAGTTTGCCCCATACCGTCGATGCGTAAATTTTCGCGGATGTACGTAGCTTTTTCTACGTCGAAATCGTCGAGCGCAACCACAGCATCAATTTTTTCATGCTTCATCAAATTACTGATTCCCAACAACAAATGCTCCAAATTCCAATCGACATCCTGACCGGGCATATAAAAAACCTCATCGATATACTCGAACGGCCACGGCTTGTTGTTTAGCTTTTCTGAAGTGATGAGAAAAACTTTGTTGTTAAGCTTTTTCAGGTTGATTAGAAAATCGGATCCTTTAAAGTAATTTGAGATACAAACGAAGGTTTTGGCTGTGTTTTCCATCTGTTAATGATTTTCAATAAATGTACTTAATAAATTAACTCCGAACGCCGTTGCGTGTTTAGATTTTGCAAATTCGCTGTCGCCAAAAGCCACGCCGGCTACATCTAAATGCGCCCAAGCTTCGTGCTTATCGGTAAAGTATTCGAGGAATTTTGCAGCCGTTATCGCGCCGGCAATCGGTTTTCCGCTGTAGTTGCGTACATCGGCAATATCGCTGCTGATGTCTGGGTCGTAAGCGCTCCACAAGGGCAACGGCCAGAGTTTTTCGCCCACTTGGTTTCCGGCGCTTCGCAACGCAAATTCTAAATCAACGTTATTGGTAAACAGCGCACCGCATTCGCACCCAAAGGTGGCCACGCTGCTGCCGGTTAAGGTTGCAATATCTACAATAACGTCGGGTTTGTGCTTAGCAATGAGGTACGCAAGAGCATCGGCAAGTATGAGTCGGCCTTCCGCGTCGGTATCGATAATTTCGATTGTCTTTTTATTGAAGGCTTCAATGACTGCCGAAGGTTTCAAAGACGTGGCATCTACTGCATTTTCGCACAACGGAACTACCGCGGTAACGCGCTTTTCACAATCCGAATTTGCCAAATAGTGCATCGTAGCAACCACGGCCGCGGCGCCAGCCATATCCGACTTCATGAATTGCATGCCTGCAGTTTTGATGTTGAGTCCGCCGGTATCGAAGGTTACGCCTTTACCAACCAACGCATAATGTTTGCCTTCAGCTTCCGGATTGAGTTCGAGCATGAGCAATCGCGCGTCGTTTTTACTTCCTTGTCCCACAGCCAGCAAGGCGCCCATACCTAATTCGTGCAAGGCGTTTTTGTCGAGAACCGTGGCTTGTAATTGGGTTTCGTTTGCCAAATCGGCTCCCGCTTTTGCCATATATTCGGGTGTTACGACATTTGGCGGCAAATCAACCCATTGCATGCATTGCAACTGCGCATCTGCCAAGATTAACGCTTTTTGTAGAAAGGCTTCTTCCGATTTGTAATTATTTATGGTGAGTGCAAAATCGGAATTCGTAATCGGATGTGGCTTTTCGTTTTTGAAATGCCCTATTTTGTAGGTTCCGAGTTTGAGTCCGGAAACGAGCGCTGAAACGAGCTGCGGTTCGAGTCCGTTTGGTAAATCAACTAAAACCGCTTTGTTGAAAAACTCGGGATATTTATGTGCCGCACGACGGAACATGGTTACAACCGACTTGTAATCAGGTGTTTTTCCTAAACCAATGAATAAGTGTACGTTATCGTATTTTTCGATGGCGTAAATTTCGTTGGCTTTCCCGTAAAAAACTTTCGAAGGTACGCTAACGCCGTAGAATTCGATGGGCACTAAATGGTTCGGACCCGTTTCAAAGACCGGAATGATAAAATTTCCTGAAAAGGAAGGAATATCGTGTTGAAAAGAGAGTTTCATAGTTTATTTTTTTTGGAAAAAGAGCCATTCGATTGCCTTTGGAAACTCGTCGCTCCAATACGTTTCGTTGTGTTTTCCGTGGTGATTGATACTGAGTTGAATTTGTACTTTCTCGGACAATTGTTTGGATTGCAATAAATTGCGTTTGAACTGCGTGACGTGTTTTACCATGGTTTCCGACTCGTCGCCACCGGCATACAGATAAATCTTGGTACTGCCTTGCAAAGCCAGATCTTCTTCATCGATTTTTAGCTTAGGAACTACCCAAAGCGAGGGTGAAAAAATCATGAGTTTTCCGTACACTTCAGGATACAGCAAACCGCTGAATAAACTCACTAATCCGCCCATAGAACTGCCGCCAATACCCGTGTGTTCGCGTTCGGTTAGTGTGCGGTAGCGCTTGTCTACAAAAGGTTTTAGCGTATCGGTTATAAAACGAATGTACTTTTTACCTTGTCCGACACCCAAAACGGTATTTCCTACGTTGTATTCTTTAATGCGATCGGCTTCGGCGTGCTCTACGGCAATGACAATAATTTTTCCGATTTTGTATTCCGACATAACCGCCAATTTCTTGTCGATTTCCCAATTGCCGAATCCGCTACTTTCGTTGAACAGATTTTGTGCATCTTGCAGATAAAGAACCGGGTAACGCTCGTCGGTTTGGTCGTAATCATGTGGTAAAAGTGCCCAAACTTTGCGTTTTTTGTTGAGTTGCGGCATTTCAAACTCATCGGAAATGAGTTGTACCTGCGGTAGGAAATTTGGTTTAAAAGGCAACCAATTTTTACGCCATTTCGCAACGTGCTCGCGGCGGACGCCTTTTAAATCCGGACAAACACGGTTTTCGGTTCGGTTTCCAAAACGATCTATTTCCACTTCACTCCAATCGCCTTTGGTAAACTTGTATTGCAAAGGTTCAGGAAACGTAAAATCGGTGGGAAACGTAAAATGGTATAAGCCGTTTTCGAGTCGCTCCATTTCGTAATTCGCATCTTGCGTGTCCCAATTGTTGAAATTTCCTGCGATGTAAACCGGACGAAAATCGTCTTCATCGGTTGTAAGTATAATATTCAAACGCGGTTCAACGATGGTTTGATTGTCCGGCGGATTCACATTTGATGTTATCGATTCCATGTTAAGCTGTAATTCTTGTTTTTCAGCAGCGCTACGTAGCTATACCGCTTTCCGATTCGTTGCCATTTGATTACTATCTAGAAATTTTGACATCTGCGGAAGCAAAAAATCTCTATTCCTTGAAGCGTCTGTTCTCATTTTACGAGAAAGATCATTCAAATGTTCTTCTTACAAATATTACAGATTTTTTTAACGCTGACAAGCAAAATGAGCTACAACTGCCCAGTTTTTATAAACAAATCGTTACGATAACGTTTTCCTATTGCAATTGCGAAAGCTGCATTTTTGAAAACAGCGTAATTTATTTTAAAAACTTAAGAAAAGAAGCCGCCGATTCACCGTCGTAACTGCCGCGTGATTTGAGAATCCGACCGTCGGGCGCCACCAAAACCAAGTACGGAAAAAAGCCGTCTTTGTTGTATTTCTCTACCATCCTCAATCGTGCTGACAATTCTTGCTCGCTGATGCTGTGTTTATCGGTTTCGAAATCGTATTTGAATAATATGTAGCGCGAAGCAACTTCCTGCTTGAAATACTCCGATTGAAACACGCGTTGCTCCAACAAATCGCAAGTTTCGCAGTGATCGCGAACAGTAAATACAAAGAGAATTTCTTTTCTCTGATTTTTAGAATCGGCAAAGGCTTTCTCTAAGTTTCGTTCCCAATTTTGGGCAAAACTCACTTGCGTGGAAAGGAAAAGTGCTGCGATAAAAACCAAACGTATCATGACAAGCCGCGGTATTTTCTGAGGAACCACTCGGCGCCCAACAACAAGCCCGACAACAACAAGCACCAAAATAAATCGATCCAAGATGTCGATTTAGATGTTTCTTTCTGAACGGCTTTAAACTGCTTGTCGTTTAGTAATTTCTCGATCAATGCAGGAGTCTGATTGGCAAGAAAAACACCGCCCGACGTTTGTGTAGCGAGTTCCGACATTTTTGTGAAATCGGCATTTACAAATTGGCGTTCCACATCGTAATCCAAAACTTCGAAATAGCCTGAAACCGCACCACCACCGGTGTAAGTCACGGTAAAACGGTATTTTCCAGGCGCCAGATTATCGAATATCGATTTGTACACACTCTCGCCTCTCGGCATTTCTACTTTGCGTGTTTTGTTGGTGGCTAGTTGTGTCAGCGATAACAACAACTCTGC
This sequence comes from Pseudanabaena sp. UWO311, assembly GCA_943371725.1. Taxonomy (GTDB): domain Bacteria; phylum Bacteroidota; class Bacteroidia; order Flavobacteriales; family Flavobacteriaceae; genus Flavobacterium. The sequence goes on from CALRVY020000041.1 coordinate 12,855, forward strand.
CTCTTGATCAAACTCAAAGTTTTTATTGAACGCTTGTGCGGTAATTTCGACAGCAGTGCCCGAATTGTAAAACTTCTCGTAATCAACCAACAAACGACTTTTCTTCTGATTTGCCGTTAAATATTGAATCGTTTTATCAATTAACAGGTCAAAAGCTTCGAAATTGCGGTTTTGAGCGTAATCTGCCAAGCGCCATTTCCAGCTGTCTTCGCCGAAAAGAAAGGCCAATCGGCGTCCTTTTGCTTCCGCGAATGCAAACATATCGACACCTGTTTCAATGTTATTTATTCGAGAACTAAACAACACCGAGCGATTCTGAATTGGACTAATCGTGCCGTACGGATTTAATAACGGCGGCCACGAATCAACGTTCATTGGTTCTTGCGCAAACAACGTGAAATCGGTTTTTTGTGTAGGTCGGTAATCTTCGGTTTGTCCCGACATCTTAAAATTGTAAATCGATTGCCACGAGTTTAATAACGGGAAATCGGTATTCATGCCTGTAATGAAGAAAATACCTTGATTGTCGTTCTCGAGCTTCGTCCACAATTTTTTAAAATTCTGGTTCGGCTGGTATAAAATATAAGCGTTGTAGGTTTTGCCTTCTAAAGCCTCGTACGGTTTTAAGATGGTAACCTTACGTTGCGCATTGGTTTCGATGGCGCGCTTTAAGGCTCCTAAATCCGGATGATTTAAAGTAGCAACGATCGCAATTTCGGCACGTTGATCCACAATTTCAACCGCAAAAACCTGATTGTTGTTATATTTATTTTTTTCGGAAATCGACGTTTGATACACCGCCGTGTACACTTTCGAACCAATTTTATCGGCTTGCAATAAACCTGAAACGGCTTTTACATCGCTTCCCGCGTTAAAATCGATGTTTTGCGAAAACACCACCTTCGTACCTTCTTTAATTTGCAATACGCCGCTGCTAGCCTTTTTGCCTGTGTACTGCACGAAACATTCAAACGGAAACTGATTGCCTTTAAATGCAAATTTGTTTACGTTGATTTTCGCAATCTTAGCGTCGGTTTGTTTGAGCGTATCGCCAGTAACGACACTGAAAACAGGCTGCGATTTTCCAAAACTGTACACAAAGTCTGAGCCGCCGGTTTGATTCCCATCGCTTACAAGTACGGTGGCGCGACTTTTCCCGCGGAACAAATTCTGCAAGCCAGTTGCTGCTTCGTGTAAGTTGGAACTTTTTCCGGAAAAATCGAAAGCGGTCGTATCTTTCAAAGCTTCGTCGATGGTAAACAAGCGCAGTTCAAACTTGTCGTTTAAGGCGCTGTTGTTTTGCAAGGACGCAACGGTTTGCTGAACTTGATTTTCAGCTTTTAAATATTTAATAGACAACGAATTATCAGCAACTACTGCAAGTATTGGTTTCTTTACTTCGAGCGTTGTTCGATTAAACCGCGGATTGATGATTGCGAGAATGATGAAGAATATTCCTAGAAATCGCAACCAAAAAAGCAGTTTGTAATAGCGCGAGCGATCGGTAGATTGGTAAAAATACTGATACCACGCCAGACCGAAAGCTGCGCCTGCGCCGATAAGAATACTGACAACCGTCAATACGTCCATAATAAAATTGGGAATAATTAGGTTAGCATACCGCCGTCGACGTTAAGAACCTGGCCCGTTACGTAGGCACTCATATCTGAGGCGAGGAACAAACAAGCGTTGGCTACGTCTTCGGTGCTTCCGCCGCGTTTCAACGGAATCGATTCGGCCCAGCCTTTAACTACTTCTTCGTTCAATTTCGCTGTCATTTCGGTTTCGATAAAACCAGGAGCAACGGCGTTGCAACGAATGTTTCGCGAACCCAACTCAAGCGCCACCGATTTCGTGAAACCGATAACTCCCGCTTTCGAGGCCGCGTAATTGGTTTGTCCGGCGTTACCTTTCACACCAACAACCGAGCTCATATTGATAATCGAACCCGAACGTTGTTTCAGCATGGTTTTTTGAACGGCTTTGGTCATGTTAAAAACCGATTTCAAATTTACTTCGATTACTTGGTCGAAATCGGCTTCCGACATACGCATCAAAAGGTTGTCTTTGGTGATTCCGGCGTTGTTAATAAGCACATCGATAGAAGGAAAATCTTGTAAAACTTGATCGACGAAAGCTTGTGCAGCATCGAATTTCGAGGCATCCGATTGGTAAGCTTTTACGGTGACGCCTTCAGCAGCTAATTTTGCAGCCAATTCCTCAGCAGCGGCAGCCGACGAGCTGTACGTAAATGCAATGTTTGCGCCGTGTTTTGCAAAAACTTCGGCAATTCCTTTTCCAATTCCGCGACTTGCGCCAGTAATAATCACTGTTTTTCCTTCAAGTAATTTCATAGTAACAATTAGCTTCTAATAAACGAACGCCAAATATAACAATATTGGCACGTAATCGAAGTTTCGGCTTTCTTAATTTGTTGGAAAAAGGATTTTCGATCGACCTCAGGTTTTAAGTATTCAAAACGAATAATTTGGGCACTTCCTGCCGCACGAAAATAGTGGAAGTTTGGTTGCGGCAGGTCGGGCTTTCCACTGCAAGGCGCGCCACCCAAAAGCGTTTCAGCTATGCGTTGCAGCGGCTTCCGTTGGTCGCCACTACAACACAGGCTTCAATCGCTTTTAGGTGTCACGGCTTTCCGTTTCAATCCCTAGTGCAGGGGAAATACACTAGAACGTATCGTATTACTTTAGCTTTATCTTTTCAGGATTCTGTCTGTTTGAAAAAAATGCGATAATTTCAACTTGTTCGTTTGAAAATCTGTAGTAAAGTGTGTTGTATTTTAAAATGATGACTCGGCGAATGCCTTTCTTAAATTCTGATTCTTGAAACAAGTATGGATTTTGAGATATTAGAACTAATTTTTCTTCAATATTTGTTGCTAAATTTCTTAATTCCGTTTCCGACCAATTTTCCTCTAAGTATCTGATTGTCTGTTCTAATTCTTTTAAAGCGAAATCAGTCCACAGGATTTTATAACCACTTTTCATACACCTTTCTTGCTCTTGAATGCGGATTTAATTTACCCGAATTAGCATCTTGGATTCCGCTTTCAATGGCTTTTTTTTCAGTTTCTGAAATAGTATGCCACCAGTCGGTGGTTTCTGTTTTTCTTAATTCCACTATTTTTTCAATAATAGAAACATCTTCAACGGATGAAAGCCATTGTATTAACTCCAATTTTTTACTCTGCAAGCTTTGTTCAAGTTTCATGGCTATTTTAATTAAGAAATTTAAAAGTACAAATTAATCCAATTGTTTTTTAAAATCGATGTAAACAGGAAAGTACTGCAATGCGCTTACTATTGATTTTATGCATTTACGAATTCATTGCCCTGTAAACAGTAACAAAAAGCTAATAAAGGTTTTCAAATACGATCGAACGGTGTAAGCTTGAACGCTATTTTACAGGTTTTGGTTTAAGCATTTCAAGAGCTTCCGGACCGGCTGCCATCGCCATAACCACTCCCACGATTACTGCCAGAATCATAATGATACCGAAACCGATCACGGTAACAATGAGAGTAAGTAACACACTCCAAAATACGCTCTTTTTGCTGCGTTCGGGATAAAAACCAGAAAAGAACCAGAAAAGTAAAATGGGAACGAGTAGCATAAAATACTGTGACATTTGACCATATAATGCCGGATTATCTTTTACAAAATACATAATTGGGTAAACGAAAATCATAGTCAGGACTATGTAAAAGCTTAAAAAATAAGCGTTTATCACAATGTGCTCGTAATAATTATGACCCCATTTAAAAAATCCGATTTTGGTGAAGCTGGCAAAAATTGGCACTAGCGCTAACATGATGAGAGAGTTGTAAGACGCAATGAAATGTACTATTTCGTTCGCAAATTCGGCACTCATTTGTTGGCTCTCGTACTGCTTTTTAAGAATCTCGTTGAAATTTAAAAACTTAACCGAGATAAAGGTCGAAATACCACTTAATAAAAAAACGAGTAGTATTGGTTTGTAGTGGTTTACGCGACAACCATCTATGAAATTCCGTGCTGTTTTACCCGGATTTACAATCAAATTCTTGAGCGTGTACAAGAGTCCTTTATTAGTGTGAATGGTGGTGTATTGAATTTCGTCCCAAATGTATTTTTTGTCGATACGTTTAAACTTCTTTTGTCCACAATTGGAACAAAAGTTTTGGGAGATTTCATTGTTACAATTCGGACAAAAGGTCGCATCCATTAGATAAGTTGGTTTTTGGTTGTTTAATATTTTTTAAAATTACATAAATAAGGCATAAAAGTAGAGACATTGCAACTGTATTTTCACAACTAATAAAATTAAAAAGCGAACCAAATTAGTTTTCGAAGAAGTGTTTACACTCTTCAGAACTAATAAACCTGAGTTCGATTTTTAATCGAACTCAGGTACTAAAATGGCAACATTCCGAATTTCTTTTCAGAGACGTTTGTATGCATTTCCACCGAACATTGGTACCGTATTTCGCAGCAGCGGCAGAGCGGATTACCCCGCAGCTTTGTGTCCGGGGTTCGGGCGCAAAGCGAGGAGTATGAGCGAAGACGCGGCCCCACGAGAATACTTTCGTTGTAAGGACGCATTTTTCGTGGGGGCTGCCCAAATAAAAAAGAGCGTATTACGAGTTGTGTTAAAATAGAAGTGCATAAAATGGATTAAGTTTTTTATCTTTATTCCAACTAACCACTTGTATTATGAAAAAACTAATGTTACCTCTGTTGCTTTGTGCGGCTTCTTTTAGCTATGCGCAGGAACATTTTTCGGGAATGAGTTCATCCAGACGCGTTGGAATCTTGAACGCAGGCGCAAACCCTTCGGAACTTGCAAATTTGTTTCGAACTGTTGACGTTCAACTATTTGCCTTTAGCCTTGACGCCAGTAATAATAAAGTAGGAATTTCGGATTTGATTGACGGCGAGAACGTGGAAGAATTACTTTTTGCAGGCGGGGAATCGGTTGACTTCGACATCAATACTCAAATCATGGGACCGAGTGCTGGATTTAAAGCTTTTGGTTGGGGATTTGGTATTGCAACGCGATCAAACATTAGAGCCGCCATTAGCAATGTAAATACCGAACTTGGCGACGCTGTAACCAACTCTGCGCTAAACAGTATTTTAGGATCGAGTACTATTGAAAACCGCGAAAATCAAAGAATTACGGGAACAGTTTGGGGAGAACTTGCGTTAAGCGCCGCTCGTAAATTGTACGATAAAAAGAATCATCAAATAAATGCGGGTGTTTCTTTAAAATTATTGTTTCCAGGCACGTATGCAAACTTGGGTGCATCGGCATTTGAGGGAACCATTACAAATACAGCCGGCGATTTGCGCTTAAACAATGCGACAGCACGCGTGAACATTGCTTATTCGGGTTCGCTTGCCAACGATTTTACCAATGCGAGCGACTATTTTGAATCGCTCTGGGGCGGATTGAACGGAATTGCAACCGATGTGGGCGTTGATTACCAGTGGAAAGGTAGCGACAATAAATACAAATTAAAAGTGGGCGCTGCAGTTTGCAATATTGGAAGTATGACGTTTAAAGACGACAACAACAGCAACCGCGTTTACGGACTGGATGTGAACGATCCGAACCCGCTAGGAGGTTTAGACTTAAATCAGTTTGATGGATTGACTAGTTTTGTAGATGTGGAAAACATTTTACAAGCCAACGATGGGCAGAACGGCGTTGATTTTACGTTAATTGATGAATCGGCCGACTTTCAAGTAAAATTGCCAACGATTTTAAACTTATATGCTGATTATCAAATTATAAGCAAGTTATCTGTAACTCTATTTTTGGTTCAGCGATTAAACGATAAATCGGCAGATGATCAGATTTTGTCGCAAAACATGTTTTCCATCACTCCGCGTTTTACCACGGGGATGTTTGAAGGTTTTATTCCGATAAATTTCAATGAGATAAGTGGAACAACCGCTGGCTTAGGTTTGCGTTTGGGTGGATTTTTTATTGGTTCGAACTCGGCCATAACGGCGTTAACTAGCGACTCAAAGCAAGCTGATTTTTATATTGGTTCTCGATTTGGAATTTAAAACTTTATGAAACACGCTTATTTTCCGACCGTTTCAGAGCGAATTGCCAAGCTTGAAAAACTACGCGAATACTTAACAAAAATAGAATCCGAAATTACGGCAGCATTGTACGCTGATTTAAAAAAATCGGAGTTTGAGGCAATTGCTACCGAGATTGGTTATGTACAAAGCGTTTTAAGGCAAA